>JAULZL010000029.1:0-10588 GCA_032117355.1 Candidatus Nanopelagicales bacterium | reverse complement strand
ATCGTCCGTGACAAGCAGTTCCACGTCATTCCCGTCAATCTGTACGACAACCTCTACCCGACCGGCCTGAGCATGCTTGGCGGCATTGGTAAGGGCTTCGCGGAGCGCCGCGATGAGTTGATCCGCGATCGCCTTCGACACCATCGAGTCGATCGGACCCACGAAGCGAACAGCAGGGTCAAAGCCTAGAAGCGTCGCGGATTGGGACGTCTCCTGCAATATTCGCCCCCGCAGACCCGATGACGGTCCAGGGGCGGGCTCCTGCAGGGCGAAGATCGTCTGCCGGATTTCCTTGATCGTCTGATCGAGTTCATCGACAGCTCTGTTGATTCGCTCGTCCACGGCAGGGTCAAGTTCACTTATCCGGCCGGCGCCCTGCAGGAGCATGCCGGTGGCAAAGAGGCGCTGGATAACCAGGTCATGGAGGTCACGGGCAATTCGGTCGCGATCCTCGTACACAGCGAGGCGCTCCTGCTCCCGACGAGCCTGAGCAAGGGCGAGGGTCATGGCAGCCTGCGCCGCAAAGGACTCGGTTATCTGCACCAATTCCGGGCTCGGCGAGGATCCATCCGAATCCCACATGAGAAGGAGGACAGCCACCACCTGGTCTGAATTGATCAGTGGGACGACGAGAACCGAGCCGAAGTCGCGAGTCCGGTCGACAGTTATCGACACATTCGAGAGCATCACGGTTGCCTTCTCTGAGAAGACCCGGCCAATCGGCGATTCTCGCGGCACCTCCTGTCCGATCCAGGAGTGAGCAAGGTCGGCAAATGCCCGGGATAAGGGCTGCCTAAGCCGACTGCGGTACCCCACTGAGCGGGTGTTGCCGGAGCGCATTTCCTCACCCGTGGCGACCGCATCAACGACTTCGACGACCAACGACCCGTTGTGCTCAGGTAGCACAATGGCTGACGCGTTCGCTGCCACGAGAATTCGGGCCCTTTCGACCAACATCGGTAGGACTTCATCGCCGTCCGATCCCTGGAGGACTGCGCTGGAGATCTCCGCGATTCCCTCCAGCCACTGCTCACGCTTGCGGCTCGACTCATATAGGCGAGCGTTCTCGATAGCCACCGCAGCGGCCGCAGCGAGAGCGATCGCTGTCTGCTCATCTTCAACCGTGAAGGATCCTCCACCTCGCTTCTCCGTGAGATAAAGGTTGCCGAAGACTTCGCCACGCACTCGAACCGGGACTCCGAGGAAGGTGGACATCTGCGGGTGACTGTCCGGCACTCCGAGTGATGCTGGGTGCAAGTTGAGTTCGTCGAGCCTGAGGGGAGCGGGGTTCTCCGCCAGATACCCCGGGATTCCTCGTCCGCAGGGGGCGGAGCCGATGGCGATTGCGGCCTCGGCGCCAAGTCCGACGTAGATGAAGTCCACGACGACCCCGTCGGCGCCAAGTACCCCCAAGGCACCGTATTCAGCGTCCACCAGATCGACCGCGGCGTGCACGATCCGCCGAAGGGTTGCTCCAAGTTCGAGGCCCGATGCAACGGCGACAACGGCATCAAACAGGCCTCGGTCGCCATTCATTCGAACATCCTGGTCCCACTTCCTTCGAATCAGGAACAGCCACCAGGGGCAGGGCCGTAGTCAGACCGGTCATGTCAAGGCCGTAGGCATGCATGAGGTGCCCGCATTAGCCGGTTGGATTGCGACCACGACGAGCTTGGTGAAGGCACAGGTATCGGGCGACTCCCGGTTACCGCCCCGTCGGGGTTTTCTGAAACAGTGACGCAGTGACAGCGACCTCGGCCTCTACCCGGACCACGCCGAGCTCCCTGCAGATCTGGCTTCCGCTCGTCAGCCTGTGGTTGCTCTGGGGATCGACCTACCTCGGGGTCGCGATCGTCGTTGAGGTGCTGCCACCACTCCTGTCAACCGGACTTCGACTCATCGCTGGCTGCCTGCTGCTCGGGACCGGGCTGGTCCTCTTCAAGGGCCCTGGCGTCCTGCGGATAACCAGGGTCGAGTTGGCCTACTCCGCACTCATGGGAGTCAGCCTGCTGGGCATGGGGCTCGGGACAGTTGCCCTAGCGGAACGGTTCGTTCCCAGCGGCATCACCGCCCTCGTGGTCTCGGGCATCCCGCTGTGGATTGTGCTCCTTCGGCTTCGGTCGGGGGATCGACCGGCGACCCTGACCCTCGCGGGGGTTGGGGTGGGGATTGCCGGACTAACCTTCATGCTGCTGCCGGGCGGGACGGTGCCCCGCACTGGAAGTGATGCTGATGTCGTCTTTTGGTCGATCGCGGTCCTGTGCGGCAGCCTTTCCTGGGCCTACTTCTCATGGCGCTCTACCGGATATTGCCTGCCAAAGAACTCCCTCGTGACGAGCACCTACGAGTTGCTCAGCGGTGGCCTGTTCACCCTCGGCATCGGGGCCATCACCGGGGAGCGGCTCGATCTGCAGGGGATGACCACCGCGGCATGGTCCGCCTGGATTTGGCTGGCCGTGGCTTCCGCCCTTGGCTTTGCGGCCTTCAGTTGGCTCCTCGCCAATGTGCCACTTTCGCTGGTTTCCACGTACGCATACGTGAACCCGGCGATTGCCGTCCTGCTGGGCGTATTGATCCTCGGTGAAGCACTGACCCGCGACGTATTGATCGGCCTGACTGTTGTCCTGGGAGGGGTCATCCTGGTGATCAGGGGGGAGAGAAGGCGCTCATGACTCAGGTTGCGTCGCCTAGCGCACCTCAGGTTGAGCTAGACCATGCACATAGACGCAGGGACATCCAAGGACTACGCGCTGTCGCGGTCATCCTTGTCGTGGCCTACCACGCACGCTTGCCGGTGCCCGGTGGTTTCGTCGGCGTTGATGTCTTCTTCGTTATCTCCGGCTTCGTCATCACAGCCATGCTCGGCCGCGAGTTCTCCACGAAGGGCCGGATTTCCTTCCGACGCTTCTACGCTCGCCGCTTCCTGCGCCTTACTCCGGCACTTGCGCTCTTGGTCGGATTCGTCGCAGTCGCCGCAATGCTTCTGCAGAGCCCCTTCGGCCCTCAACAGGCAACAGCGCAGACCGGTGTGGGGGCGATGCTCCTTTCCGCAAATCTGGTCATTGCCGTCGCCTCGGGCAACTACTTCGCGACCGGAGCGGAGTTCAATCCGCTACTCAACACCTGGTCACTTTCGGTTGAGGAGCAGTTCTACCTGCTCTTCCCTGCCCTTCTCGCTATTGGCTGGTTGACGGCCCGCCGGGCACGACGGCCGTCGATTGCACCGCTTATCGTTCTCATCGCAAGTGGCGCGTCCTTCTGGCTCTGCCTGAACTGGACCATGGGCGGCGACCAGACCAACCTCCTGACGACCTGGCTCGGTGGGTCCCAGTCCGCCGCCTTCTACTTCCCGCTTACTCGCGCCTGGGAGTTCGGTTTCGGAGCCCTGCTGGCCATGGTCCTGCCCAGATTCGCGGGTATGGGGCGGACGTCTGCGCAGGCAACGGGTGCTGTTGGGGTGGCCATGATCGTGATCGTGGCGTTCGGAATAAACGACACGATGGCTTTCCCGGGCCTTCTTGCCCTGTTGCCGGTCGTTGGAACAACCCTGGTGCTCCTTGCCGGGAGCTTCAACCGAACCGTCGTGTCAAGCACCCTGGCCACACGTCCGATGACCTTCCTGGGCGATATCTCGTACTCCTGGTACCTATGGCATTGGCCCGTAATCGTTTTTGCCGCCGTACTGTTTCCAGCCACGCAGTCGATGTTCGTGCTTGCCGCCCTCGCCTCACTCATTCCGGCGCTGATCTCCTACCGCTTGCTCGAGCAGCCAATGCGTCGGTGGCGGCCATCGACTACAGCACGTGGAGCCACCGCGGCAGCAGTGACCATTGGGATCCCCATCGCCATATGCGGAGTGCTCTACTCGGGGGCTCAATCCGGCTGGGGCATGTACGACACGAGTGATCTCGGGACAAGCATCGAGGACGTTCCCCTCACCGGCTCAGGCGTTGATGACAACAACGACCCGCGTTTTCTGGATGACCCGACGGGTGACCTGGCGGGCGATGGCCAGCCAACTGAGGAGATAGATGGGACTCGAGCTGAGCTGAGGGCTGTGCATGCTGCTGTTGCTCGAGGTTGCGTCAACATCGACCTCGATCCCACCTTGTGTGTTTGGGGTCCGGAAAACCCCACCGGCAGGGTGCTTGTTGCCGGGGATTCCCAGGCCTATGCCGTGGCCGACGGCGTCATCGCCGCCAACTCCAGCCTCGGCTTCGAGACCATCGTGACCAGCCGCACCGGCTGCCCATTTCTGGTTCGCGAATCCACCGGACGGCACGAACGCCCCTGCGGGCCCTGGCAGAAGTCGGTCATGGACTTTGCGGTGATGACCAAGCCAGACGTTGTCGTCATCGCAAATCGGTCCGGTGGATACGTTCGACCGAGCGCCGACTGGCGTTTGATCGAAACTGCGAGCGGCCAGAAACCAGCCGATGCCAAGTCCGCCCGCGAGTCCTACGCCAGTGCCCTGGGCGCAACCATTGCTGAGTTACGCCAGGTGGGAATCGCTGTTGTCGTTGTCGGTGCCGTCCCGGAGATGAGCGGATACGTGGATCAGCGCTCGCTCTTGTCCAGCGTCCTCGAAGCACCGCCGTTCACGATAGGACGAACTGAGGCGGAGAACTTCCGCGAGCCAGCCCTGCGTTCGGAATTGGCCCTTGCCCAGGCGGACTCGGGGGTGCGCGTGTACGACCCCATCCCAGCACTCTGCGAGGAGCAGGAGTGCGCAACCAGGGTGGGTGACGAGATTCGATACCAGGACGAGACCCACCTGAGCGTCGACGGTGCAATGCGACTGGCGGCCGGGATTCAGGAGTCGATTGCGGAGGCTCGGAACGCCGCCAAATCTCGCACAAGTTCCCCAACCAGCCCCTAGATTCCGTGCATGACCCTGCGGGGGCGGTCGGCTCTCATTGGATATCTCAGTGCCCTAGTGGCCGCGATGTCTCTCGCCGTCATCTGGTGGAACGTCAGTGAGGCGGAGGAACTCCGCACCAATGTCAGCGAGGCTCTTCGGCCCGCGTCCCTGGCCGCAAATGATGTCGTGCGGACCCAGGCTCAGGTATCGGCGATGGTTATGCAGGACATCCTGCACAGCACTAGCCGAGTCGACCCTCAAGCGCCAGTAAGTCGCCTTGATGCGGATGTTGCAAGAATTCACGATTCCCTCGACTCGCTTGGCGCCTTCGTGGCCGGGGATCCCGACACTGCTTCTCTGGTCGCCAGAACTCAGGTCACGCTGGATCGATGGGTGGACGAGGACGGGAAACCCTCCTTGGCAGCCCTCGCATCGGGTGACCGCGGTTCGGCCATCAGCATCACCACCAGCCCGAAGGCCAATGAGGCAACTGCCGAGATGCTCGAAGCGTCCACCCGGCTGCAGGTCCGCACCCAGACGACGGTAGCCAAGGCCAGTGAGCAGCTATCGACACTCTTCCGTCGGGTGCAGCTAGCGCTGAGCTTCACACTGCTTGCATTCGTTCTCCTACTGGGAAGTTCGCTCGTTACCCTGCGGCGCGGCGCTCTGAAGCCCGTTGAGGCGGTTCGCCAGAACCTTCGCCGGGTGACCGAAGAGGGTGGACTCGACAACGTGATCCATCCCACGGGTCCATTGGAGATTCGTGCGTTGGCAGCAGACGCCGAGACCATGCGGCGTCACCTGGTCAACGAGATCGATGAGGCGATTGCCGCCCGAGAGGCTCTCCAAGCACGGGCGCCCTTGGTAGCCCAGATGCGAGACACCCTGCGAGGAGTCGTCCCCCAAGGCCTGACACACGTGCGTGCCTTTGCGTGGACGCGGCCTGCCATCGGAGTGATCCCGGGGGACTGGTGGCAGTTCATTCCGCGGCCAGATGGGTCCCTCTGCTTCGTTCTTGCGGACGTATCAGGCCACGGGCTCAGGTCAGGGGTCGCGGCCATCCAGGCCCGCGCAATCATGGAGACCTCCCTGCGCGGGGGCGCTTCGCCCGCCGAAGCCCTCACGCACCTGGGCCGATGGATGAACCAGGACACCCAGACTGTCACCGCCTTCGTCTGCACCTTTGATGAGGCCGGCTCAGGCTTTCAGTATGCGAACGCCGGCCATGTTCCCCCCATGGTTATCCGCGAGGGAGGCGAAGTCGAGTTGCTCACCCTCACTGGTCCGCTGCTTTCGACTTGCGGGGGAAGCTGGGCGGAGTGCCAGGGCACTCTTCATCCACAGGACACCTTTGTCGCCTATACGGACGGCCTTGGTGACGGGTCACGGAACGGACGTCCGGTGCTGGGCCTTGATGCGATCCAGGGCCTCGTCCAGGAGATCGATTCACTACACACCCACGATCCCGACCGCATTGGGGCCGACATCGTCGCCCTCGCTCGGCATCGCGCTATGACCTGGATCGATGACGTCTCCCTCATTGTCATCACCCGTCACAGTCCTTAGGACCCCGGTCATGCAACCCCTCCGAGGATGGCATCATGGCCTAATGCGCAAATTCCCCCGCACACTCGCCCTTGTATCCACAAGTGCAGCGCTCGTCGCGACGATGATCGCTGCCCAACCCGCATCAGCAGAACCTGCCGCGAAGCCCGCTGCCCGTGCCGCTGCCGGTCTTGAAGGGCAGGTCGTTCCTGCCTCACTCTTCGGAATGACCGTGGCCAACGCCGAGTTCGGCGCATGGCCGAACATCCCGGTAGGCGCCTACCGCGTCTGGGACAACCAGGCAACGTGGTCCCAGCTGGAGCCCGCCCAGGGAACCTACGACTGGACGAACCTTCGAAACACAATCAACACCGCCCGCAATAACGGCGTCACCGACATCCTTATGGTCCTGGCGGGCACCCCGTCCTGGGCAACGGATGATCCGGCCTCCGGTGGTCTCGCCGGCGTCCTCCCGGGCGCAGCTGGCATCCCGCGCGATCTCACCTGGTGGGACAACTGGGTCAACGCGGTTGTCGACAACTTCGGCAATGAGATCTCCTCATACCAGATCTGGAACGAGGCGAACCTGACCACTTTCTCGACCGCCTCGCCGGCCGAGATGGCAACCCTCACCAAGCGCGCCTACGACATCATCAAGCGCAAGGACCCATCCGCGCTCGTGGTCGCACCAAGCACCGGCACCCGACTCGGCGGCCCATTCAAGAAGTGGTACCCGGCCTACCTCCGCTCACTGAGGCAGCTCGGCTGGCCGGTCGACGTCTGGGCCGTGCATACCTACCCGGCAAGCCTGGGCACACCGGTTGATCGCGCGAAGTTGGCGAAGATGTACAAGCAGGTTCTCAATCAGGAGGGTGCACCAAACCTCCCCATCTGGGACACCGAGAACAACTTCGGCCTGAAGGGCCCCGGCCCGCAGAACCCCGATGTGGACATTGAGGGTGTGAAGGCTGGCCAGTGGGTCGCCCGGACGTACCTGGATGCACTCGACCTGGGCATGTCCAGGGTCTACTGGTACCGGTGGGAAAGCCTGAATGACCTCTGGGGCATCCAGATGTTCACCGACACGGTCGGCGCTCAGGCCTACAAGACCTTGGAGGGTTGGTTGGTTGGAGCCACCTACCGTGGCTGCTCCACTGCTCGCGGCAAGACGAAGTGCTCGTTTACTCGCGATGGCAATCCATTCCAGGTGATCTACACGCAGAACAGTGCCCCGGCTCGTTTCACCGGGCTTAGAGGGTCACAGGTCTGCAAGCTCGACGGCACCTGCGAAGCCTTCAGCGGGAGTTCCCTGGTGACAGCGGGGCCGGTTCTCGTCAAGTAGCACTACTACGACAGTGGGCCCGTCATCGCGACTGCGATGACGGGCCCACTGTCGTTCAGATCTCTGGGTCACCCGACCAGATTGCTCACCGCCTCCTTGAAGAGCATGGTGTGCAGATCGACGTCAGCGGACGTCGTCTGCGGGCACATGAGAGCCATGTTGTGGAAGGGCGTCATCAGAACGCCGCGATTAGACATGAACAGATGGAGAAACTCCTCGAGCTCATCGTCATGCGCGGCCGCCGAGTCTGATCCGGTCCTAGGTGCCGGATTGGCGAATCGGTACTCGGCCCTAGCTCCGAGTTGGGCGATGGACCAAGGGAGGTCGTGCTCCCGGATGCAGGTCTCAACTCCTGCCGTGTACCTGGTCGCCAAGCCAATCATGTGATCGAAAGCATCCTCGGTAAGTACCTCCCCCAGAGTTGCTTTCATGGCCGCAGTCGTGAGGACATTCCCGGCCAGCGTTCCACCGACGCCGCCTACGTCGACAAGATCGGCATCGGGGTGGCTTTGCACCAAGGAGGCCACCTCATCGGTAATCCCGTAGGCACCGGTAGGAATCCCGCCGCCAATGCTCTTGCCGATCACGAAGATGTCCGGCTGGAGTCCCCACGCCGCGGTACATCCACCAGGACCGGCCGAAATCGTGTGAGTTTCATCGATCAGCAGCATCGTGCCGTATCTCGTGCACAGGTCTCGTACCGCTGACAGGAATCCGGGCTCGGGTAGCACGATGCCGATATTCGTGAGCGCCGGTTCCATGATGAGGACGGCAACATCCCCGTGCGCGAGCCCTCTTTCAACTGACTCGAGATCATTGAACTCAGCCACGCGGGTGGTCTGGGAGACAGGGACTGCAGGGCCGACATTCCCGGCTCGGGCAAGGGTTTCTCCGTCCGATCCGGCAACGACGAAGGTCTCATCCACCGATCCGTGGTAGCAGTACGAGAAGGCCATCACCTTTGATCTTCCGGTAATCATCCGGGCAATCCGTAGAGCCCAGCGATTCGCGTCGGTTGCCGTGAGACTGAAGGACCACAGGGGCAGGCCAAAGCGTCGCGATAGTTCGGCGGCAACCCATTCCGCGTCCTCACTCGGCATCATGGTCGTGATTCCGCCAAGTTCCGCAATGCGTTGCTGAACTGCTTGCACCGTGGGTTCAGGGGAATGTCCCGCCATGGCGCCGGTATCACCGAGGGAGAAATCGACGTACTCATGGCCGTCTAGATCGATGACTCGGTTTCCATGTGCGGACGCCAGATACAGGGGATAGCCGCCCGACCACTTATTCATCCATGTCATCGGAACCCGGTCGAAAAGGTGATCAGCCGTCAGAAACGCCTCTCTGGATCGGGGGGTTCGTTCGCTGTGGGTGGCGCGTTCCTGGGTGAGGCCCTGGGCTAGCCGGGTCCGGTCGATGGCGTTCACATCCGAGTCCTTCCACGTTCGATGGAGGTGATCACGCTACCCGCGCTCTCACAGACACCGGAATGGAATGTGCATACGATCGCATCGTGCCGGCGATGGATGAAGGAAATGACCGCGGGAAGGGCCTGGTCGCACTGCTGCCCCCCGTCCGGAGGGCGGCTGCACAAACCCCACCTGACCGAGACCGCTTGATTGATGCAGTCCGGGGCCTTTCGTTGATCGTGGTGGTGATCGGGCACCTAGGCATGGCCATGGTTTATTGGCCGCAGGGAGGAATGCCGGTCATCGGGAACCTGCTCGCCTCCTATCCACTCCTTCAAGGAGCCACCTGGTTCCTGCAAGTGATTCCGTTGTTCTTCATGGCGGGCGGGGCGGTCAATCTCGCTTCATGGCAGCGTGCCAGGGCTCAAGGGGTGACGGCTCCGACGTGGATGTGGGGACGCATTCGCCGCCTCTACCGGCCGGTGCTGCTGTACCTCGCCGCACTCGCCGTTGCCGCGGCAGCAGCCACCCTGCTCTTGGGGCCCAACAGCGAAGGGATGCTGGCCCTCTCCTGTCAGATGCTGTGGTTCCTCGGCATCTACGTGCTGACAACGCTTCTCCTTCCGGCCATGGCGGCCCTGCATGAACGAAATGTCTACCTGGCATTTGCAGTGGGCATTCCCTTGGCCATCACTGTCAACCTCGGCACCACCTTGTGGGGCTGGCCAGAAGCCGTGGGCCTGGTTAATTACCTGCTGGTGTGGCTGCTGATCCAGCAACTTGGTTTCCTGTGGCAGATGGCTATCCCGCGGAGATTCTGGGCGGCGCTTGGGTCTACGAGCTTGGCATTCAGCCTGCTGCTAGTGGCCGTGGGCCCCTGGCCCGCCAGCCTGGTCGGAATCCCCGGTGAACCGGTTTCGAACATGGCCCCACCGAGCATTGTTCTCCTGCTTCATGGATTCACCCTGGTGTCGCTGATCTACCTCACCCGACCCTGGCTCGAAGGCTGGCTGAAGCGTCCGCGGCCATGGATGGTCGCCGTAGGGATGTCGATGATGGCCATGACGATCTACCTATGGCATGTCCCGGCAATGGTCTTTGCTTTCCTAACCATGCAGGGCACAGGGTTTCGGGCACCCACTCAACTGAGCGCGGGCGGGGTTCCCGAGCCAATCGAGGGGCTCGCATATGCCCAGTGGTGGGTGGGCTATCTGGTCATCTTCCTCATCATCCTCACCCTGCTAGTCCTGCTCGTCTGGCCCGCGGAGCATGGCCCCTGGCCTATTTGGGACACCCCCGCGCGCCTGCTCAGACTCCCGCCTACCTGGCCGACGCCCGCCAAGGCTGTGGTCTGCGGGGTCGGCGGGACCTGCATCGGCCTGGCAACCCTCACCCTGTCCATCATCGGCTACGCGGGCTTCCCGACGAAGA
>JAULZL010000028.1:0-2422 GCA_032117355.1 Candidatus Nanopelagicales bacterium | reverse complement strand
ACTCGTCCAAACGAACTGGACGGGCGACAAAGAATCCATGATTCAGGCTCACGAGCAATATGCACGTGATGCTGCCGCCCAGGGCGCCCAGGTCATCTGCTTCCAGGAGCTCTTCTACGGCCCGTATTTCTGTCAGGTGCAGGACAAGGCGTTCTACGAGTACGCCGAGGCAATCCCCGGCCCGACAACCGAGCGCTTCCAGAAGCTTGCCAAGGAACTGCGCATGGTCATGGTGCTCCCGATGTACGAGGAGGAGCAGCCCGGCATCCTGTACAACACGGCTGCGGTGGTTGACGCTGACGGCACCTATCTCGGCAAGTACCGCAAGCAACACATCCCGCACGTGGGCGGATTCTGGGAGAAGTTCTACTTCCGGCCCGGCAACGGCGGATACCCAGTCTTCGACACCGCCGTCGGCAAGATCGGGGTCTACATCTGCTACGACCGGCACTTCCCGGAGGGTTGGCGGGCGCTGGGACTCAACGGGGCCCAGATCGTCTTCAACCCTTCCGCGACCTCACGCGGCCTTTCTCAGTATCTATGGGGCATCGAGCAGCCCGCTGCTGCAGTGGCCAACGAGTACTACGTGGGTGCCATCAACCGAGTCGGGATCGAGGATCTCGGGGACGACGACTTCTACGGCCAGTCATACTTCGTGGATCCGGAGGGTAGCTACGTCGGAGAGAAGGGTGACCCCTACAACCCTGAGTTGATCGTGCGTGATCTCGACATGAGCCTGCTGACTGAGGTCCGCAATCGCTGGCAGTTCTACCGCGACCGCCGTCCCGAGGCCTACGACGACCTCGTCCGCCCGTAGCCCCACCGGCCCGTTGATCGTCCGTCCTGCGAAAGGGAGCCTGCAATGACCATCCTCATCAAGAACGGCCGGGTTGTCTCCGCTCAGGGCACGACTGCGGCCGATGTCCTCATCGATGGCCAGACCATTGCCGCCGTCATCACTCCGGGTGACACCTCACTTGGTTCCAGTCTTGAGTCTTCGGCGGAGCGGGTGATCGACGCCACCGGGAAGTACGTCATCCCGGGCGGCGTCGATTGCCATACCCACATGGAGTTGCCCTTCGGGGGAACTTTCGCGTCCGACACCTTTGATACGGGTACTCGGGCCGCAGCATGGGGTGGAACCACCACGATCATTGACTTTGCCGTGCAGCGTGCGGGCGAGCGAGTTCAAGACGGCTTGGCAGCCTGGCACGAGAAGGCTCGGGGCAACTGTCACATCGACTATGGATTCCACCAGATCATCGGTGGGGTTGATTCGGATTCGCTGAAGGCTATGGATGAACTCGTGGACGAGGGCATCACCAGCTTCAAGCTGTTCATGGCCTACCCCGGCGTGTTCTACAGCGATGACGGCCAGATTCTCCGGGCGATGCAGACGGCCTCGAACAACGGTTCGATGATCATGATGCACGCTGAAAACGGCATTGCGATCGACGTCCTGGTCGCCCAGGCTCTGGCGGAGGGCAAGACCGACCCGCTCTACCACGGGGTCACCCGCCCATGGGAGACCGAGGCCGAGGCCACCAATCGGGCCATCATGCTCGCGCGGATGACCGGCACGCCCCTCTACATCGTGCACATGTCTGCCAAGCAGGCGGTCGCCGTGCTGCAGGAGGCCCGCGATGGCGGCTGGAATGTCTTCGGCGAGACCTGCCCCCAGTACCTGTACCTGTCGCTGGAGGAGAACCTCGGCGCCCCCGGATTCGAGGGAGCCAAGTGGGTCTGCTCAACGCCGTTGCGGTCGCGGGCCGAGGGCCATCAAGACGAGTTGTGGCGCTACCTGCGCACCAATGACCTGTCGATCGTCAGCACCGACCACTGCCCCTTCTGCTTCAAGGAGCAGAAGGAGCTCGGCCTCGGTGACTTCTCCAAGATCCCCAACGGGATCGGCACGGTTGAACACCGGATGGACCTGATCTACCAGGGTGTCGTCAATGGGCAGATCACCCTTGAGCGCTGGGTCGAGATCTGCTCGACCACGCCGGCCCGCATGTTCGGCCTTTACGGCCGCAAGGGAGCGATCCTGCCCGGGTTCGACGCGGACGTCGTGGTCTACGACCCAGCCGGTCGAACGGAGATCGGCCTTAACAAGACCCACCACATGAACATGGATCACTCTGCCTGGGAGGGCTACGTGATCGATGGGCATGTCGACACGGTGCTCTCTCGCGGACGAGTCATTGTTGACGGCAACCAGTATCACGGCGCGATGGGCCACGGCCAGTACCTCAAGCGCGGGCTGTCGCAGTACCTCGTCTGACGCGCGTACCCAATAGGCCTCACCCCGAACACTCAGCAATAGGAGAAGTAATGAGAAGGATCGACCACTGGATCGACAACGGGCTGGTTGCCTCGACCTCCGGCCGTACCGGCCCCGTCTTCAACCCGGCCACGGGTGAGC
>JAULZL010000027.1:0-3923 GCA_032117355.1 Candidatus Nanopelagicales bacterium | reverse complement strand
GGTAGTACCCCCCGTTGGAGGCCAGTTCGCCGACCATGCCGGTCAACCCGGCCAATGAGAAGTCACCGACGAAGCCGTTTCCGCCATCACCGAAGGCAATCGAGTAGCCGAAGGCGACCCAGAGCACCGTTACCAGGCCGATGGCCAGGAAGGACATCATCATCATGTTGAGCACGCTCTTGGCACGTGTCATACCGCCATAGAAGAACGCCACTCCTGGCGTCATCAGCAGCACCAGGGCCGCGGCAGTCAGTACCCAGGCGGTATCACCCGCACTGAGTTCGATTTCCGGCATTGGGAATC
Organism: Candidatus Nanopelagicales bacterium; assembly: GCA_032117355.1. Lineage (GTDB taxonomy): Bacteria > Actinomycetota > Actinomycetes > S36-B12 > S36-B12 > REEB460. The sequence continues at coordinate 3,620 of JAULZL010000027.1, read as the reverse complement.
CTCCTCGCCAACGTCATTTCGGACGTGGCGAGTCTGGGCTGGCAACGTTGCCGGTAGGACGCGCGCATGTTTCGGCAGTGCGACAGGATCACCGCGGGGGTAACGACCGTGTTACCGGGACGGGTACCCGGCTATCGGGACGGGTACCTGGCCTCAGACCTGCAACAGCGCATCGACGAACTCCTCGGCAATGAACGGCGCCAGGTCGTCCGGGCCTTCCCCCAAGCCCACGAGCTTGACGGGCACGCCAAGTTCGCGCTGTACGGCCACCACGATCCCGCCCTTTGCTGTGCCGTCCAGCTTCGTCAGGACGATCCCGGTGACGTTCACCACCTCGCTGAAGACCCGCGCCTGGGCAAGGCCGTTCTGGCCCGTCGTCGCATCGATCACCAGCAGGACCTCGTCCATCGGCGATCTCTTCTCCACCACCCTCTTCACCTTGCCCAGCTCGTCCATCAGCCCGGCCTTGGTATGCAATCGTCCGGCAGTGTCAATGACAACGGTGTCGACCTCGGATGCAATAGCGATGTCAACGGCGTCGAAGGCCACCGCAGCAGGGTCTCCACCCTCAGGCCCTCGAACCACGGCCGCTCCAACGCGGTCCCCCCAGGTCTGCAGTTGATCGGCGGCTGCCGCCCGGAAGGTGTCGGCAGCACCGAGCACGACCGATCGCCCCTGCGCGATGAGCAGTCGGGCTAGCTTGCCTGTGGTGGTGGTCTTGCCCGTTCCATTCACTCCAACGACCAGCACCACTGCCGGTCGGCCATCGGCGGCCGTGACCACCTCGCGCGACATACCGGGATCGACGAGGTCCAAAAGGGCACGCCGAAGCACCTGATGGACGTCAACGTTCCCACCGGCAACGCTGACCTCGGTGCGCAGCCTGGCGATGAGGTCCTCGGTTGGCCCGACGCCGAGGTCGGCAGCGAGCAGGGTCTCCTCGATCTCATCCCAGGTGGCAGCGTCGAGGACGTCCCTGCTCAGCAGCGATAGCAATCCCCTGCCGACCACGGAGTTGGAGCGGGCGAGCCGGGCGCGCAGCCGGTGCATTCGTCCGGCTGCCGGCTCCGGAACCTCGACCTCGAGCACCCCCATAAGGCCCTCGGCCTCGGCGGCCGCGTCGAACTCATCGCGGCTCGCAATGGAGTCCACCCCGGGTAGGCCCGAGCCTCGCGGCGGAGCTTCGACCACCGACGCATCAGCGCCCGCTCCACCGGATCTTTGACCCGCACCAACCTCTGGCGGTGCCTGGCCCTTGCCGCTGCGACGGGTCAGGCCAACGGCGACGATGACGGCAAGCAGGAGGACTGCGGTGCCGATAGCAAGGACGAGGCCGAGTGCACCGGATTCCATGACCGCATCCTCTCAGGCGGAAGCGGCCTCGGACTCGCGTAGCCGCTGACCGATCACCTGGGTAACGCCATCACCGCGCATCGACACTCCATAGAGCGCATCAGCGATCTCCATCGTGCGCTTCTGGTGGGTGATGACGATCAACTGGGACGAGGAGCGAAGCTCCTCGATGATGTCGATCAGTCGGCCGAGGTTCACGTCATCAAGTGCGGCCTCGACCTCGTCGAGTACGTAGAAGGGGCTCGGCCGGGCCTTGAACAGGGCAACGAGGAATGCCACCGCGGTCAGGGAACGCTCACCGCCGGACAGCAGCGACAGCCGCTTGACCTTCTTTCCTGGCGGGCGTGCCTCGACATCGACGCCCGTCGTCAGCATGTTGGCCGAGTCGGTCAGGATCAGGCGACCCTCGCCGCCGGGGAACAGCCGAGCGAAGACACCGACGAACTCCCGCTCCACCGCCTCATAGGCCTCGGTGAAGACCTGCTCGACTCGCGCATCCACCTCCTTGACGATCGCCATGAGGTCCTCGCGGGTCTTCCTGAGGTCGTCGAGTTGCTCACTGAGGAAGCGGTGGCGCTCCTCCATCGCGGAGAACTCTTCGAGGGCAAGGGGATTGACCCGGCCGAGCAGGGCCAGACCCTTCTCCGCGGTCCGGAGCCTCTTCACCTGCTCCTCGCGAACGAATGGGTATGGCTGCGGCTCGGGTGCATCCGCTGGGATCTCGTCTCCCGGAGCAATGGGGCTCGGCGGCACGGGTTGATCCGGGCCGTACTCCGAGATCAGGACCTCGGGCTCGATCCCGTACTCCTCAAGGGCCCGACCCTGCACCTGCTCGATGCGCATCCGCTGCTCGGCGCGCGCAACCTCGTCACGGTGCACACTGTCCTTCAGTCGATCGGCCTCGGCTGCGAGCTCACGAATCCTCGCCCGGACCTTGACCAGCGTGGCATCCCGCTCCTGCTTGACCCGCTCGGCTTCCGTCCGCTCTTGGCTGGCTGCGGCAACGGAGGTTTCGATACGCGCGAGGCTCGCTCGTGCGCCGCTCAAGACCGCTTGGGCAACGATGAGATCCCTTGCTCGACGCTCCCGGCGCTCGAGTGCCGCAACCCGCGACTGCCGCTCGGTTGCGGCCGCGCGCTCGAGTTGCTCGGCCCGAGCCCCCACCGCAGCGACCCGCTCCTCCCCCGTGCGAAGTGCCAGTCGCGCATCGACCTCGCTCTGGCGGGCCAGCCGGGCCTGCTCGGCAAGGTGCGCTCGGGCGTCTTCGCCGAGGTCCTCGGCGGGTTCCTCCTGCGCTGCTTCCAGCCTGCGCTGGAGTTCCTCGACTGTCTGGACGTCCTCCTCGCGAGCCCGCTGGGCCGCACTGAGGGCCAGGATCAGTCGTTCCGCCTCAGCCATTGCGGAACGGGACACCTGCCCGAGTTGACCCAACTGCTCGGCAACAGCGGCCATCCGGGCATCCGACTCATGGAGACGAGTGAGGGCAGATTCGACGCCCGCGGCTGCCTCCTGCTGAGCCTGTCGTGCTGCGACCAGGTCGAAGCGAGTCCGCTCAAGGGTGTGCGTGGCTTCCTGCAGGGCAGCGGCAGTCTCGTCGTAGGCGGCCTGGACCTCGAGCAGGCTTGGTGCACTGGACGAGCCGCCGTGCACGACGCCGCGGGAGAACACGTCGCCGGAGTCGGTAACGAAGGTCAGGTCGGGCCATTGGGCGTAGGCACCGGCGGCTTCCTGGATGTCAGCCACGAGGACGAAGCCGGCCAGGAGATCATTGATGATGGGCTGGATCTGCGCATCACTGCGGACGAGGCTGCGCAACCAGCGTCCCTGCGGCGCCTGCTCGAGAGGGTCGGCCTGGGCTGTCGAGGTATCACGGCCCGAGCCGGCGATGATCATCGCCGCCCGACCAGCATCCTGGTCCTTGAGCAGGACCAATGAGGTGACGGCTGCATCCACGCCGCGCACGACCACAGCATCGGCGACATCGCCCAGAGCGGCGGCGACCGCCGCCTGTGCGCCGTGCTCGACCTGGAGGAGTCCGGCTAGTGGTCCCAGTACACCGGGCGCCTGGTCCCCCGCCGCAACGAGGACCGCGGCGGCGTCCTTGCGGGAAAGGCCCATGGCCAGGGCGTCCAGACGCCCGTTCAGCGAAGCGCGCTCCCGCTCGGCGACGGATTCGGCCGTTCGCAGCCTCTCCACGTCCGCATCGGCTGCCTCCAGCCGCGCCTGAGCCTGTTCGTGCTCGGCATCGAGGCCAACCTCGCCCTCGT
>JAULZL010000026.1:0-8440 GCA_032117355.1 Candidatus Nanopelagicales bacterium | reverse complement strand
CGGCTTACTCACTGTCGGCTGACGAGCCTTGGCTCGACGGGCACGCCGTTCTTTGTCGCCGACTGCTCAGCCGCCTCCATGACCGCGACGACATCACGGGATTGAGCTGCTGTGACCGGCATGGCGGTGCCGTGCTGGAGGTGAGCTGCGAGAGCCGTGTGGAAGGAGTACGGGGGAACCTCGTCGAGGTCGATCGCCTCGACGGTGCCATCGGCGCGATGAATGGTGAGCAGGGCGGGTAGGTCCGCCACGGCGGGCTCCGCTGCCGGATTCCAGTCGCCGACCAGGGCACCCGTGGTGCCGAGGATGTAGTACTTCGGCTTGCGGGCCGCAGCAAGGTCGGAGTTGACGAAGGTGGCCTGGGTTCCGTCGGCGAAGGTGACGATCACCTGGGCGTGGTCGGCATTGGTCACGTGGGTCCAGTGTCGCTTGTGATTCACGCCGCTGACGTGGTCGATGGCGCCGGGCATCAGGGTGAGGATCTGGTCCAGGTAGTGGCTACCCCAGTCGAAGATGGCGCCTCCGGAGACCTCGGCGTCCGAATGCCAGTACGAGCAGGGACGCGAGTAGCCGCCGACGAAACTGTCCACGTGGAAAACCTCGCCGAGGGCTCCAGAGGAGATGAGTCGCGCCACGGTTACGTAGTCGGCGTCGAAGCGCCGGTTCTGGTAGACGACCAGCAGCAGGCCGGCCGCATCTGCCATCGCGATCAGCTCATCGCACTCGTCTGCCGACAGGGCCATCGGCTTCTCCAGCACGACGTGAATGCCTCTACCCAGTGCCTCACGAGCCCAGTGGGCATGGCTGTTCGGGGGTGTTGAAACCACGACGAGATCGATGGACCCCGAGTCGAGCATCTCCTCCGCAGTGGCGAAGGCCGCGGCATCGGGGGCGAGCTCCAGTGCGGCAGTGACCCGCTCCGGATTGGTGTCGCAGACCGCCGCCAGCCGCAGGCCCGGGGTGGCCTGGATGGCCAGGTTGTGCTCGTGGCCGATGGCCCCGTAGGCGAGGAGGCCGATCCGAGTCTCATTGCTGCTGTTCGCGGTCATCGGGCCATCATGCCCGAGTTGATGGGCCCAACCGGCAGCCGCGTCTCCGTGATGCCCTCCGGGCCTCGACTGACGAGGTAGGCGGCCGGCCCACTACCCGGGCTACCTGGGTCACTTGGTTTACCTGGGTCGACTGGACCGACCGGCGTGTCCGCGATCACCTCAACCGGGTCGGTCCCCTCGTAGCGGATGGCAATGGAGTCGTCGGTGGCCAGGGACACCGGGAGCGTCCCGTCGGCAACCAGGGAGTGCAGGAGGGGCCGACGCTGTGCCTCGGAGTCGTAGTGGACCCCATTGCCGTACGGGAGCAGGCCAAGGGCATTGGTGACTGGCTGCAATTGCGCTCCGAAGGAGTCCGTTGGCCCGCCCACATGCCAGCAGATCGAGCCGGCGCTCACCCCGCCGAGGACGGCACCGCGCTCCCACGCATCCCGCATGGCCTCGTCCACCCCATGCAGCCGCCACAGGGCCAGGAGGTTGGCGACGCTGCCGCCACCGACCCAGATCACGTCGGCACGACCCAGGGCCTCCTCGACCGGTCGATTGGGCTGGGTGAAGAGTGCAAGGTGGTCGACATCGCAGTGGTAGTCAGCCAGTGCCGCGTACATCATCGACAGGTAGGGCGGGCTGTCTCCGCTCGCGGTCATCACCAGGCACACGCGCGGCCGATCGCGACCGCTTATTCGCAGCGCCTCCGTCATGATGAGCCCCGGCCGCATGACCTGCCAGAGTCCGGGCACCGGAACGAAGCCGCCGCTACCGGCGATGATGTGGCGCATGGCAGCACCCTAGGGCCGGTAGCATCACACCGCGCCTGCTGGCAGACCGACTGACGGCGCGCTGATTGAAAGGCTCTGCCGTGGCAGACGTGGAGCGCTCGCCGGATCGAATGCATGTCTTCGATCCCGCGATGACGGCCCTGATCTTCGACTACGTCTCCGACCGTCTGTCGATGGACGAGACGCCCGTGGATGGGCTTGGCGATCGACGGGAGATGGGCGACATCGTCGCCGGTCTGATCGGGGACGATCCTCGCCCGGCGGCCGAGGTGTTGGAGATGTACGTCGAGCACATGTCCAAGACGATTGTGTCGGCGGACAGCCCGCGGTTCTTCGCCTTCATCCCGGCGGCGCCGACCAAGGCATCCCTGCTCTTCGACATGGTGGTCTCCGCGGCCTCGCTGCAGGGAATCTCATGGCTTGAAGCAGCGGGTGCCGTGATGGCCGAGAACCAGGCCCTACGGGTGATGGCCGACCTCGCCGGCATGCCGGAGTCAGCCGGGGGAGTGTTCGTCTCCGGTGGTTCGGCCGGGAACCTCTCGGCCCTGGTCGTGGCACGCGACACCGCGCGTCGGGCCCGCATTGCGACTGGCCAGCCAGAAGTCCGGTTTCGGGCCGTGGTCAGCGATCAGGCGCACTCGTCCATCAAGAGCGCCCTGAACATCGTCGGGATGGATGCCCTGATCGTGCCGACCAGCGATGGTCGACTCGAGGAGCAGGCTCTGCGCGCGGCCATTGGCGCGGATCCGGACGTCAGCGATGTCGTCGTGCTCGTTGCAACGGCCGGCACGACCAATGCCGGGATCATCGACGACCTTGCGGGGGCTGGCCGGGTTGCCCGTGAGAATGGCTGGTGGTTCCACGTCGATGGTGCCTATGGCGGTGCCGGGATGCTCTCCCATGCCCTGCGCCCAGCCTTCGACGGCATCGAGCAGGCGGATTCCCTGGTCATGGACCCGCATAAGTGGTGGTTCGCCCCCTATGACTCGGCCGCCCTCATCTACCGCGATCCGCGCTTGGCAAAGGCCGTCCATACCCAGGACGCCTCCTATCTCGACGTGATCCACGAGGAGGACGGCGACTTCAATCCGAGCGACCTGGCCTACCACCTGACCCGCCGCGCTCGTGGCATGGCACTGTGGTTCTCGATGGCCGTCAACGGACTGCAGGCCTATCGAGATGCGGTCGACTACGGGATCGAACTGGCCCGCTATGCGGCGCAGGAGATCACCGACAATCCGAATCTTCACCTGGTGCGCGAGCCCGATCTCTCGGTTGTCATGTTCCGGCGGGTGGGCTGGAACCACGCGGACTACGAGGCCTGGGGTCGACGCATGCTGCGCGAGCAGACGGCCTTCGTCACCCACAGTTCGTGGCGCGGGGAGACGGTGGGCCGATTGGCCTTCCTGCATCCGGCGACAACGAAGGTGATGGTGGACGAGGTCATCGATAGTCTCGGCTGACCGTGAACCTGCTGCTGATCGCCGAAATGGTGCCCCTGGGGATCGGGGCCGCATTCACGCCGTCACTGCTTGCGATGCAGATCCTGGTCTGCAGCCGGGATCCTTGGCGGCGCCGGGCGCTGGCGATCCTCGCCGGGAACGCGGTGGCCTTCGGAATCTTCGGGGTGCTCGTCATCCTGGGCTTCAGTCAACTGCCCCTCATGGCGGCCGGGAGGAATGTCGGGGGCCTGGTTCGGGTGGTTGCCGGGGTCTGCTGCCTTGCCGCCGCCGTGTATATGTTCATTCCCCATCCCACCCTGCAGGCCCGAGTGGAGGGCAGTGTGCAGGGCTACGTCGCCCGTGCATCTGCGTGGGCCTTTCTCGGAATTGCCTTTGCCTTCAGCATCAAGGATGTCTCCTCGTTCGTCATGCTCGTCCCGGCTCTGCACGACATCGCGGTGGAGCCGCATCTTCCGTCGCAGGTCGCCGCACTCGCCGTCCTCTACGCACTGGCGCTGTCGCCGGTGGTCGTACCGCCGACGCTCAGACTGATCCTGGATCGGCGGGCCCGTGATCCGATGCAGCGCCTCTACCGCTTCACGATGGACCACCAGTTCCAACTCGTCGGTGGCGTCGCCGCCCTGATCGGGGGCTATCTGGTGGTGAGCGGCGTGGCGCTGGCGTAGGTCCGCCGATGGTCTGTGCGCTGTGAGGTACGGTGTGGTTCTCCAAAGTTGCGGACGCAGGGGAAGGCGATCTGTAGCAGAGGAGAAATCATGAGCGTTCAGATGCCAGGTCGGCCGCTGCCGCCACCCGTCGGTGATGCCGAGATCGAGGCCCGTGGCCTCATCCTGGTTCATTCCTGCCCGCGGGCGATGAGCCCGCACCTGGAGTGGGCGCTGGCTGCCGTCTTCGATGCGCCCGTCCGGGTGGACTGGTTCCCGCAGGTAATTGCGCCGAGTTCGGTCCGGGCCCGGATTCCGTGGCGAGGGGCTGTGGGCACCGGCGCCAGGATCGCCAGCGCATTGCTGGCCTTCACCCACGTCCGGCACGAGGTGACCGAGGAGCCCACTCCCGGTCGGCTTGGCGAGCGGTTCTCGGCAACTCCGGCCCTGGGCCTGTTCCGGGTGGATATCGGCGAGCATGGCGATGCCCTCATTCCGGAGGATCGGCTGCGTGCGGCGATTGCCCAGACCGCCTACAGCGGGTCCAGCCTCGAGGACGAGATTGCGCGCCTGATCGGTCAGCCCTGGGATGACGAGTTGGAGTCATTCCGCTGCTCCCACGAGGGCTCGACTGTTCGAGTCCTGGAGCAGGTGATCTAGAGCGGGATGTTCCCATGCACCCCGCGAACACCTGGGGTGTCCAGCAGGATCCGAGCCACCGTCGATCGAGTGACCTTGGGATCGACGACATCGTCGACGACGCCCATTTCGACGGCGCGCTTGATGCCCCCCGAGATGACCTCATGCTCCGCCGCCAACTCCAGTTCGACCTGGGCGCGGGCATCCTCGGGTACCTCGGCAAGTCGACGGCGATGCAGGATGCGGATCGCCGCAACGGATCCCATCACCGCAACCTCGGCGTCGGGCCAGGCGAACACCCGGGTGGCCCCTAGGGAGGATGAGTTCATCGCCACGTAGGCGCCGCCATAGGCCTTGCGGGTGACAACCGTGACCCGCGGCACGACGCACTCGGCAAAGGCATGCAGCAACTTGGCGCCGCGGCGCACCACACCTTCCCATTCCTGGCCAAGGCCGGGGAGGTAGCCGGGAACATCCACCAGAACGACCAGCGGGACGGCAAAGGCGTCGCACATCCGCACGAAGCGAGCCGCCTTCTCGGCGCTGGAGGAGTCCAGGCATCCGCCGAGGCGCATCGGGTTGTTCGCCACGACCCCCAGGGTGCGGCCACCGAGTCGACCAAGGCCAACCACGATGTTCGGCGCCCATCGGGTGTGCAGTTCGACGAAGGTGCCCTCGTCAAGGAATCCCTCGACGAGTGGGTGAACGTCGTAGGCACGTCGTGCGGACTCGGGCAGCAGGGCGCCGAGGTCGATATCCCGTACCGACTCGATGTCTAGGGAACCCTGGTGAGCGAGCAGCTGGGTGAGGTCCCGCGCCCGGTCGAAGGCCTCGGTCTCGTCATCGGTGGTGATGTGGACGACGCCACTACGCCGGCCATGGGGCTCGGCGCCGCCGAGGACGTCCATGTTGACGTCCTCTCCGGTGACGGATCGGACGACCTCGGGCCCAGTGACGAAGATTCGGCCGGCCGCGGACATGATGACGATGTCGGTGAGGGCTGGCCCGTAGGCCGCGCCACCAGCGGCGGGGCCCAGTACGACGGAGATCTGTGGCACCTTGCCGGACGCGCGGGTCATCGCGGCGAAGACGCGGCCGACGCCGTCCAGGCTGGCAACACCCTCGCGAAGCCGGGCCCCGCCGGAGTGCCACAGCCCGATCACCGGGCAACTGTCGGCGAATGCGCGGTCATATGCCGTGACGATGGCACGACATCCCTCGTTGCCCATGGCCCCGCCCTGGACGGTCGGATCGGTGGCGAAGGCGACGGCGTGGGCGCCCTTTGCCCGGCCAACAGCAGCCAGTACCCCGCGATCGTCTTCTGGGGTGATGATGTCGAAGGCCCCATCGTCGAAGAAGGCGGTCAATCGCGCCCGGGGGGATCGCGGGTCGAGTTCGCTCGTCTGGGTCATGTCAGGCGCTCCGTAGGACGAGGGCGACATCGTGACCGCCAAATCCGAATGAGTTATTGAGGGCGGCAAGAGCGCCCGCAGGAAGTTGTCGGGGGGTTCCGGCCGCGATGTCGAGATCGATTTCTGGATCGAGGTCAACAAGATTTGCGGTGGGCGGCACGAGCCGGTCGCGCAGGGCCAGGACGGTGAAGATCGTCTCAACGGCTCCGGCCCCGCCAAGCAGGTGGCCGGTCATCGACTTCGTGCCGGTGACGACTGCGTGATCGGCATCGGCGCCAAGAGCAGCACGAATGGCGACCGCTTCGGCGATATCGCCCTGCGGGGTCGATGTCGCATGGGCATTGACGTGGACGATGTCCGCCGCTGTCAGGCCAGCATCCTCGAGCGCTGCCCGGATCGCCCTTGCGGCACCGCGTCCCTCAGGGTCGGGTTGGGCAATGTGATGGCCATCGGAGGTCAGCCCGGAGCCGCCGTAGACGCCGTAGACGGTTGCCCCGCGGGCGGCCGCGAACTCGGCGGATTCCAGGACGACGATGCCGGCCCCCTCGCCCATCACGAAGCCGTCGCGACCGAGGTCGTAGGGCCGGGAGGCGAGTTGCGGATCGTCATTGCGGGTGGACAGGGCCCGCATGGCAGCAAAGCCGGCCATGGTGATCGGGTGGATACAGGCCTCGGTTCCACCGGCGATGACGACATCAGCCCGGCCGGTCTGGATCATCCGGGCGGCATAGGAGATTGCTTCGGCCCCGGAGGCACAGGCGCTGACGGGAGTGTGCACGCCGGCGCGCGCCCCTACCTCCAGGCCAACGATTGCTGCCGGGCCATTGGGCATGATCATCGTGACCATGTGGGGTGAGATGCGTGACGGGCCCCGCTCGCGAAGGGTGTCGTAGGCATTGAGCAAAGAGTTCACGCCGCCGATCCCGGAAGCGACGACTGCACCAAGCCGATCAGGGTCCACGGCCGGGGCGCCAGCCTGAGCCCAAGCCTCACGGGCTGCGACGAGTGCCGCTTGCTGCGAGCGATCCATCTTGCGGCCCTCGACTCGATCGAGAACCTCTGCCGGGTCAACGGCCATCAGGCCGGCGATCTTGGAAGGCTGATCAGCGACCCAATCCTCGCCAATCACGCGGATGCCGGGCTGGCCGGCCAGTACGGCAGACCAGGATGACTGGACATCGCCCCCGACCGGGGTCGTCATGCCCATACCGGTGATAACTACCTGACGGGTCATCCCATCCTCCTGCCCACGTGCCGGCTTGCTTCAGCGATTGCGTACTTCAGTGATTGGCTACTGCCTGCCGGTCGCAGGGCTGCCCTTCCTCGCTGGCAGCCCTGCAGACCCGGTCAGGAGTTTGCTGCGATGAAGGCGACTGCGTCGCCCACGGTCTTGAGGTTCTTGACCTCGCTGTCGGGAATCTTCACGCCCCACTTGTCCTCGGCGGCCATGACGACCTCGACCATGGACAGCGAGTCGATGTCCAGGTCGTCGACGAAGGACTTGTCCGGCTGAACATCGGCTACTGGGACTCCGGCAACCTCGTTAACGATGGCCGCTAGGCCGGTCAGAATATCCTCGCTCATTGCATTCCTCTCGTGTTGTTGTTGTGCGTTCCTGGCCCCAAAAGACGTCCTGCTCGTCAGGGCAGGGTAACCACCTGTGCCGCGAAGGCCAGGCCGGCTCCGAAGCCGATGAGCAGTGCTGTACCGCCGTGAGGCGCCTCCCCGGACTGCAGCATCTTGTCCAGTGCGATGGGGATCGATGCTGCCGACGTGTTGCCGCTCACGGCGATGTCACGTGCCACGGGCAGGCTGTCGGGGAGTTTGAGGGCGCGAACGATCGCATCGGTGATGCGCATATTCGCCTGGTGGGGCGCGAATACGTCAAGGTCGTCCACGCCAATACCCGCCGCCTCGAGGGCACGGATGGCAACCTTCGGCATCTCGCCAACTGCCCACCGGAATACCTGCTGGCCCTGCATGACCAGGTGCGGGAAGATTGGACCACCGTGCTTGCCGTAGTCGACGAGGGTCTGCGTCATCGTGATGGCGTCCTTCTGGCCGCCGTCGGCGCCCCAGATCGTTGGGCCGATGGCTGGGACATCCGATGGACCGATCACCGCGGCCCCAGCACCATCGGCGAAGATGAAGGCAGCCGTGCGGTCCTGGTGGTTGACCCAGTCGCTGAGCTTCTCAACCCCGATGACCAGCACGTATCGGGCGCTACCGCCGCGCACCATGTCATGAGCCAGGCCGACTCCGTAGCAGAAGCCGGCGCAGGCTGCGGAGATATCCATGGCCGCGGCGTTGACGGCACCGAGACGAAAGGCGATATCGGTCGCGGCTGACGGTGTCTGCAGCGGATGGGTCACGGTGGCCACGAGGACCATGCCAATGTCGGCCGGGTCCACCCCTGATCGGGTAAGTGCTGAGCCGCCAGCGATGACGGCCATG
>JAULZL010000025.1:0-3210 GCA_032117355.1 Candidatus Nanopelagicales bacterium | reverse complement strand
CTTCTTGACCGGCACCGCCTTCTTGACCAGCACCGCCTTCTTCACAGCCTTTTTAGCCGCAGCAGCCTTCTTGGCGGGCTTCTTCGCCACCTTCTTTGCTGCCCCCTTCGGCGCGGCGACCTTCTTCGCAGCCTTCTTGACCGGCACCGGCTTCTTCACAGCCTTTTTAGCCGCAGCAGCCTTCTTGGCGGGCTTTTTCGCCACCTTCTTCGCTGCCATCGTGCCCCCAAGTAGTTGTCAAACTTGCGCGGACTATAAGGGAGTAGCGGCGCTATCGCAGCCAATCCGAAGCACTGGAGCCCGGTATCGTTCGGCCCACGTGCCCGTCGGACAAGGCGCGAATGCGAAGGAGACCCATGTATCGCGCCGTGCCAGCCCAGATCGACCTGCCTGCAATGGAGCACGAGGTCCTCTCCATGTGGGAGGCGGAGTCGGTTTTCGAGGCATCCGTTGCTCGGTCGGCCGGACGTCCATCGTGGGTCTTCTACGAGGGCCCGCCGACCGCGAATGGCACCCCCGGGACCCACCACGTCGAGGCCCGCGCATTCAAGGACGTCTTCCCGCGGTACCGCACGATGAAGGGGTACCACGTCCCAAGGCAGGCAGGCTGGGATTGCCATGGTCTCCCGGTTGAATTGGCCGTAGAGAAGGAGTTGGGCTTCTCCGGCAAGCAAGACATCGAGTCGTACGGCATCGCGGCCTTCAATGAAAGGTGCCGGGAGTCCGTCCTGCGCCACGTTGGCGAGTTCGCCGAGATGACCAGGCGCATGGGCTACTGGGTCGATATGGACAGCGCCTACTGGACGATGGATCCCCAGTACGTGCAAAGCGTCTGGTGGTCGCTGAAGCAGATCTTCGACAAGGGCCTACTCGTCCAAGACCACCGCGTCGCCCCCTACTGCCCGCGGTGCGGGACGGGCCTGTCCGATCACGAGCTCGCCCAGGGCTACGAGACCGTCGTTGACCCTTCCGTCTACGTGCGCTTCCCGGTAACCGATGAGGAATTCCTCACTCGCCACCCCAATGCAACCCTCCTGGTCTGGACGACCACCCCGTGGACCCTGGTGTCCAACACAGCGGTCGCGGTCAAGCCGGACGCCGAGTACGTGGTTGCTCGAACCGAGACAGGCGAGAGCCTGATCGTTGCCGAGGCCCTGCGAGCGACGCTACTGGGCGAAGACTCCGAAATCCTCAGCCGAATGACAGGTCGGGACCTCGAGCGCATCTCCTACCGGCGGCCTTTCGACCTCGTTGACATCCCCGACGCCCATTACGTCATCCTCGCCGACTACGTCACAACGGACGATGGATCCGGCCTCGTCCACCAGGCACCGGCATTCGGTGCCGAGGACCTCATCAGCTGTCGGGCCTACGGCCTTCCCGTGGTCAATCCCGTCCTCCCAGACGGCCACTTCGCCCCAGACGTTCCGCTGGTGGGCGGCGAGTTCTTCAAGAAGGCCGATGACACCCTGGTCGAACTGCTCCGCGCGAACGGCCAGTTGTTCAAGCACGTCGACTACGAGCACGCCTACCCGCACTGCTGGCGATGCCACACGCCGCTCATCTACTACGCACAGCCCTCCTGGTACATCAGGACGACCGCCATCAAGGATCAACTCCTCGAGCAAAACGAGCAGACCAACTGGTTTCCGTCCACGATCAAATGGGGCCGGTATGGCGACTGGCTCAACAACAACGTCGACTGGGCGCTCTCCCGGAATCGCTATTGGGGAACCCCGCTCCCGATCTGGCGGTGCCCGAGCGGCCATCTGCGGGCTGTGGGCTCGCTGGCCGAGTTGAGCGAACTGGCCGGCCAAGACGTCACCGATACCGATCCGCATCGTCCCTTCGTCGACGACATCACCTTCCCCTGCGCCGATTGCGGGGAGGTCGCCAACCGGGTACCGGAGGTCATCGACTGCTGGTACGACTCCGGTTCGATGCCCTTCGCCGCAGTAGGTCACCCCCACCGCCAGGACGCGGCTTTCGAGGCCCAGTACCCCGCCGACTTCATCTGCGAGGCGATCGACCAGACCCGCGGCTGGTTCTACACCCTGATGGCGATCGGCACCCTCGTCTTCGAGCAGTCTTCGTATCGCAACGTCGTCTGCCTCGGCCACATCCTGGACGAGGAGGGCCGCAAGATGAGCAAGCACCTGGGCAACGTGCTGGAGCCCATCGGACTCATGAACGACCACGGGGCAGATGCGCTTCGCTGGTTCATGCTTGCGAGCGGTTCCCCGTGGCAGGCACGTCGGGTCGGTCACACAGCCATCGCGGATGTCGTCCGCAAGACATTGCTCACCTTCTGGAACACCGTCGCCTTCCAGTCCCTCTACGGCAGGCTGGGGGCCTGGGATCCTGCTGCTCCCGCCCCGGCCATCTCCGACCGACCGGTGATCGATCGTTGGCTCCTGTCACAGTCCAATCGACTCGCACAGGACGTCGATGCCGCACTGGATGCCTTCGATACTCAGCGGGCCGGGCGCTTGATCTCGTCCTTCATCGACGACCTGTCGAATTGGTACGTGCGACGGAGTCGGCGTCGCTTCTGGGATGCAGACCCATCGGCGCTGGCAACCCTGCACGAAGCACTGCGGACCACGACCCTGTGCATGGCCCCCTTCACGCCGTTCATCGCCGAACGCGTCTGGCAGGACCTGTTCCGCGATTCAGACCCGGCAGCCACCTCCGTGCACCTGGCATCCTGGCCAACGGTGGATCCCCTACTGATCGACGATCAACTCGAGTCCGACATGGCATTGGTGCGGCGCATCGTCGAACTCGGCAGGGCAGCGCGGGCAAGCAGCGCCGTTCGAACTCGCCAACCCCTGGGCCGCGCCCTGGTCTCTGCTCCGGGGTGGACCGCTCTCAGCGCCGAACTTCAGGCACAGGTCTGCGAGGAGTTGAACGTCGGCACGATCGACCTGCTGGCCGAGGAATCGGGCTTGGTCGACACCTCGATCAAGGCCAACTTCCGAGCCCTGGGTTCTCGGTTCGGCAAGCAGACACCACTCGTTGCCCGTGCAATCGACACCGCCAATCCAGATGCGCTCCTCGCAGCGATTCGTACGGAAGGGTCCGCTGCCCTGGACGTCCCGACTGTCGGCGAGATTCGCCTCGACGAGTCCGATCTGGTCGTCACCGAAACGCCGCGTGCGGGCTGGGCGGTGGCCGCCGAAAACGGGGAAAGTATCGCGCTTGACCTAC
>JAULZL010000024.1:1230-2460 GCA_032117355.1 Candidatus Nanopelagicales bacterium | reverse complement strand
AGGTGCACGTCGGGTGGGGCGATGCCGAGATCCTGGAAGAAAACGTCAGACATGAGCGCGTCATAGTGCTGGCCGGTGTGGACGACGAGGTGTTGGTGCTGGCCCCCGGCCCTGATCGCAGCATCGATGGGAGCGAGCTTGACGAACTGGGGTCGGGCCCCGACCACGCTCATGATCCGCACCGCCGAACTCTATCCGCGACGTACTACGGTGTTCCCCCTAGGCGAGGTGGCAGAGCGGCCGATTGCAGGCGCCTTGAAAGCGCCCGAGGGGAAACTCTCCGGGGGTTCAAATCCCTCCCTCGCCGCCATGGATGGAGATGTCGGTGGCGATCAGTGAGCTGGTGAGGCTGATCGTCATCGACATTCTCCTGGTGGTCGGCTGGTCCCTTGCCGTCGGCTGGACGGCACCGCGCTGGCCCGGTTCCTGGCTGCAGTCGGATCCCTTCCCGCTGCACCTGTGGCCCTTCGAGCGGGCGGCTCGCTATCGGCGACTGGGAGTCCCGGCTCTGTCCCAGCGGCTCCCCGAGTTGGGGGCTGCGTTCGGCGGGGCGAGCAAAGCGATGCTGCCTGGGTGGTCGGTATCGGACCTGCGCGCCTACGTGGTGGAGGTTCGTCGCGCGGAATGGGTGCACTGGTTGTCGATTGCTGGCTGCCTGCCGCTTGCGCTGTTCAATCCTTGGTGGCTTTTCCTTCCTTTCGCCGGAGTGGTCATCGTGGGCAATGTGCTGTTCCTCCTCATCCTGCGACACAATCGCCTTCGCCTGATCTCCGTCCTCGCCCGTCGTGGGCAGCGCGGTGGCAGTGACCTCGATCAAGGAATGGACGGCATCCATGGCCAGTGACCAACAAGTCGGCGTTCGATCGATGGTCCAAACCCTGCGTCGGGTCGCTGTCCGACCACCATCGCCGCGGGGTGACTATGCGCGAGCCCATTGGGCCCAGCCCCTGGACCTGGAGCTCCTTGGGCGTCAGCATGCTCAATTCGTCCGCCTCCTGGAGTCCCTTGGCTGCGAGGTCATCGTTCTGCCGTCGACCGACGACATGCCGGATGCCTGCTTCGTCTACGACCCAGCCTTCGTCACGGGCACGGGAGTCGTGGAGTTGCGCGGCGCCAAGGAGGTTCGTGCGGGCGAGCCGCCCCTGCTGACGAGTGATCTCCATCGGCTGGGGTTGCCCATCATCGGGCGGCTCACTGCCCCCGCGACTGCTGATGGCGGGGACATGTTCT
>JAULZL010000024.1:0-1220 GCA_032117355.1 Candidatus Nanopelagicales bacterium | reverse complement strand
TCGGTCGCTCGTATAGAACCAACCAGGCAGCCGTGGATCAACTTCTTGAGATTCTCGCCCTTGAGGGGGTGCAGGTCGAGACCTTCGACCTGCCGCACGATCAGGGCCCGGAGTACTGCCTCCACCTGATGAGCGTGGTCTCCCCGGTTCGTGAGGATCTTGCAGTTGTCTACGAGCGACTAGCACCCGTGCCGTTGCTCCAAGCCCTGGCACGCCGCGGGATCGAGATGATCAACCTTCCGGAGGAGGACTACGCCTCCCTTGGCTGCAATGTGCTCACCGTGCAGCCGGGCGTGGTTGTCCTTGCCAAGGGAAATGAGGCAACAGCAGCCCTGCTGCGGAACCATGGCGTGCAGGTCCACGAATACGAGGCGAGTGAGATCAACAAGGGCGAGGGCGGGCCAACCTGCCTGACCCGCCCCATCCTGCGCGGCTGAAGCTCAGCTAGTTGTTGCACTCCGAAGCGAATCGATGTCAATCACGAAGCGGTAGCGCACGTCACTTGCGACGACCCGCTCCCATGCCTCGTTCACCTGCTGGACGTCGATGACCTCGATGTCACTGCCGAAGCCCTGCTCTCCGCAGAAGTCGAGCATCTCCTGGGTCTCGGGGATGCCACCGATATTCGAGCCAGCAAGCCTTCGACGTGCCCCGGTCAGCGAGAAGGCGCGGATGTCCAGCGACTTGCTGGGCAGGCCAACGAGGCACATGGTGGCGTCGAGTCCGAGGAGGGCCATGTACGGGTCCAGCGAGATGTCGGCAGAGACGGTGTTGACAATGAAGTCCAATGACCCGCGGGCCTGCTTCATCGCTGCCCGATCGCTCGAGAGCAGGAAGCTGTCAGCGCCGAGGCGGCGTGCATCATCTTCCTTGCTGGCTGAGTGACTGATGAGCGTCACCTCGGCGCCGAGGGCCGATGCGATCTTGACTCCCATGTGGCCGAGCCCGCCGAGCCCCATGATCCCCACCTTCGTGCCCGGACCGACCTTCCAGTGGCGAAGTGGCGAGTAGAGGGTGATCCCTGCGCAGAGGAGTGGTGCTGCGGCGTCCAGGGGGATGGTGCTCGGGATTCGCAGGGCGTAGTTCTGGTCGACCACGATGCCCGTCGAGTAGCCGCCGTATGTCGGTGTCGAACCGTCCTTCTCGGTGCCGTTGTACGTCACGACCATGTGGCCTGTGCAGTACTGCTGCAGCCCCGCTTGGCAGTTATCGCACTCGCG
>JAULZL010000023.1:0-2069 GCA_032117355.1 Candidatus Nanopelagicales bacterium | reverse complement strand
CGGGGCCGCTAACGCCGGAAACCTTGCGGGGCTCACCGCGGGGGACCCCGCGCTTACGTGCGCCAACTGGGGCCAGACTGGCTCGAATAACTTCCCGGGCTCGAACCCACCGCTGTTCTGGAGTGACCAGTCCACCGTGCCTGAGTCACCCTCGTGGGCTACGCCCGATCCCGGTCTTTGGCCTATCGTCAAATCGTCGTACGGGGGTAGCTCGTATGTCATTGACTCGGGCTACTACTACCCGCCAGGGCGATTGACGGCAGTTCCTTACCAGTTCCTCGCGCCACCGCTGAACATTGGTGGCCTCAATAATCAGACCGCCGTCAATTCGGGCAGTAACAACTACGGAGCCAATGTTTCCTTTCCGAAGAGCAGCACCGGTGCGTGCTCGGTGGTCTGGATGGGTGACAGTGGCGTTAATCACAGCACCTCCGGGAGCAATTGCAACCTGTACTTCTCGGGAGTGAACCTCAAGTGCGAGCAGCAGGCCACTACGAACGCGGGCTGCATCAATTACTCGACCCAGTACACGGCTGCGACGATCGGCGTCAGGCTGCCCAACGCAGCGACCGGCTCGCTCGACGGGGGCTTCGTCCTGCCGCTCTCCATCGGAACCTTTGGCGGCTATCCGATCACCCTTGGCGGTAGCCCGTACTGTGCGGGCGAGTGCACCCTGCTCGATATGTGGGTCATCGGAAAGACGACCATCGCGAACCAAGGATTCACGACGTCGTGCCCCACCACTGTGAACTCGGTGGGCCAGGCCGTGACCGCGACGAACAGTTACGGCCTGGCGGTACCCTGCAGCATCGTCCTGCCGGATGGCGGCATGTACGAGATCAGCGTCGGGCGGACCAACAACGGAACCGGCACCTTCCAGGTCACGCCGACCACGGGATTGGGCACACCCTGGTGACGCCAGCCTTATAGACACCCGTGCGGTATTTGGGCGCTACGGCACCGCCGAGTCGGGCGCAACATCAGCGTGAATGTCGTGAATTGTACATTTGATACACTTTGTTCATGACGGTCGCGATCGAAATCAGTGTGACGCAAGCGCGAAAGGAACTGGCCGAGATCATCGACCGGGCCCGTGTCGAGCACGAACCCGTGTACCTCGTGCGCCACGGCCACCGAATCGCCGCAGTGCTTGATGTCGTGGACTATGAGCGCCTCGTCGGGCTCGCCGAGGACATGAGCGACATCCTGGCTGCCCGGGAAGCCCGCGATGAAATGCGCGAGACTGGCGTCACCCCAATTCCATGGGACGACGTGAAGGCGGATCTGGGCCTCGTGTGACCTACGCGGTCATGCTCGCGCCGGCGGCGCAGCGGCAGCTCCGCAAGCTGGACCCTTCTGCGCGCCGGCGCATTCAGGCGGCATTGGAGCTGCTGGCCATCAATCCCAGGCCGCCTGCCGCAGTTCAACTCGTTGGCGGCGAGGGCGAGTGGCGGGTGCGGACAGGTGACTATCGGATCGTCTACGAGATCCATGATGGTCAACTCACCGTCCTCGTTCTTGCTGCGGGCCATCGCCGGGAGATTTACGACCGACGCCCGAGCTGATGAGTGGGTGCAACGCGGTGTCCGGCCTAGGCGCTTGACGCAAATGTGCCGAACGCTAGCATTGATGGCATATTGGAGGTACTTCATGGCTGCGGTGAGCGTGCGAAACCTGGATGAGTTCGTGAAGGACCGCCTGAGGATACGGGCTGCTGCTCACGGGCGATCGATGGAGGCGGAGATCCGCGCGATCCTCGTTGAGGCGGTCACCGATGCCAATGAGCGTGCAGGGCTGTTCGACACCCTGATGGCGCGCGTCGGCGAACTCGGGGGAGTCGAACTGGATCTACCCGCGCGCGCAACGACGGCTCGGGCAGCCGACCTCTCGTCATGATCGTTCTCGACACCAACGTCATCTCAGAGCTGATGAAGCCAGCACCGTCGACGGTCGTTCGAGCCTGGGTCTCCAGTCAGTCATCGACGTCCCTGTTCACGACCGCCGTGAACGTCACCGAGATTCTGTATGGCATCGAACGACTCCCCCAGGGCCGTCGCAAACGTCAACTT
>JAULZL010000022.1:0-6660 GCA_032117355.1 Candidatus Nanopelagicales bacterium | reverse complement strand
CGGTGCGGGTGCCCTGCAACGTACAGCCCGGCAATGAGGCGACGGCGATCTGCCCGCGCACACGTCCGAGCACAAGGGCAGCGAGCATGTCGTATACCTCCGAGGCAAAGGCCCCGGAAGATGTGACGAAGAAACGTCGCTCGTCGTTGATCGCGAAGGTCCACAGCAGGCGGCGAGCCTCAGCGGGATTGGCATCGAGGTAGGCGATCACCTTCGTCGGATCGTCGACGTCACCCTCCCCGCTGCGCACTCGCATCTCGTTGGCGAAGGAGTCGCGCGTGAGATCGTCGGGGAATTCGAAGCTGACCTGCCCGATGCCGAAGAACTGCGCGGGGTAGCGAATGGACGGCTCGACGTTGCCGACATCCGCCGGCACCACGCCGGCATGTCCGCGCTGCTCGCGCTTGTAGGCCTCGCGTGGCCGCTCGGGCTCGGCCGTTCGGTGTCGCGCATGTGAATGCGGCGGCAGGGGATGCGCGGACGCCTTCGGCGGCACGGGCAGGGCCGCCGGGGCGTCCGGGGCCGGTTCGCCGTCCGGGTAGGCGTGCCTTGCCTGCTCGATCGTCATCCCGTCCAGCAGTACCGCGATCGCACGGTCCACGGCGACCTCCCCGCCGATGCACCGCGATGCACCGGCGCCCGTGCAGGGCCTCGCGGTGGCGATGAGCACATCGCGCACGTGCTGCGGTGCGATCGCGCGGCCGGACTGCACCAGAGCCGAGGTCAGTGCAGCGATGATGCCGGTGAGAACGGGCGCAGCCACGGACGTGCCCTTCTCGGCCTTGACCTCGCCGTCTGGCGTTGCGCCGAGCACGTTCTCACCCGGCCCCATGATCGAGTGGCCGGCGAAGAGCTCACCGAAGTTCGTGAAGTGCATGGGCGCGCCATCGTCGGCCAGCGCACCAACGGCGAGGACTTCGGCCAGCGTCGAGGGCACGCACCAGTTCTCGCCATAGTCATTGCCGGCGGGAGCCACGATGACCGCACCCGCAGCCGCGGCCTTGCGCACCGCCTCGGTCATCCACTGCTGGGCCTTGCCCGTCTGATTCGGATGGCAGAACGCGCAATGGATGATCTGCGCACCGCGCGACAGGGCGTACTCGATGGCCCGGGCGATCCCGATCTCCGACTCTGCGGTTTCCTCATCGACACCGGTTGCGATGAACAGCCCGCGGGCCCGTGGCGCAAGGCCCTGCACCGTCGTGCCGGGCTGCCCGAAGATGACGCTGGTGATGTGGGTGGCGTGATCGGTGGCCCAAGCCTCCTCCTCGCGGTCATCGACCCAGTAGCCGCGCACCAGTTCGACGTCAGCGCCTTCAAACGCCGGGTGGTCGATCCGAGGCGTTCCGTCGATCACCGCGACGAGGATCCGCGCGTCTCCCTGGGTTCGCGCGCGGAGTTCGACCACGCCGGGCATCGCGTCAAGTTCAGGCATCGCAGCAGGGATCTGATCAGCGGTGGATCAGCCCGCGGATGAACGGATCGAAGGACTTACCGGCGCTGCGGATGCCCTCCTTGCCTTCGTCCTTCAGCCGTTGCGACCATGCCGCGATGGCCAGGATCCCGGATCCATTGACCCGTACATTCGCCCACGGCTGGTAGATGTGAGCGAGGGACTTGACCTCCTGATCAACCGGATGTCCCTTTCGATGGGAATCGAAACCCGGATGCTGGTCGTGGTGGAGTTGGACGACACCCTCGGTCGACTTCTCGACCAGGCCCGGTCCGGACGCGTGCACGGCCTGCGACGCGCTCGCCTCGAGCGCCCGTCGGGTAGCCGAGGTGCGCCGGTGCGAGGCCGATGCATCTGCACCCAGCCGAGCCCGACGGCTTGGTCGGGCCTGCGAGAGAGACTGCTCGGTGCCGTCGCCTTGGGGAGCCTGAATGCCCGCCATGCTCACCGCCCGTGCTTGCGTTGGGCGAATGAACTCGCGACCCACGGCGACGGATCGTCGTAGTTCGCCCCGTGGGTGAGGTGCAGGTAGACGCTGACGAGCTCATCAATGGTGCCGTTCTCCACGTCCACCGTCGTCCACGGCATGACGATGTCCGGACGCGTCACAGGAGGCGACTGGATCGGGAAGAGGTCCATGGTGTTGATTCGGCGCCTAGAAGGCCGACGTCCAACTGCGGACCTCGCCAAGGGTGACGGGCATCATGTCGGAGACGTCCACGGTGAATCGGTAGATCTTGCGAGCCCGGCGAGTGTTCTCGGGATCGAAGAACTTCATCTTCACATCCCACGCATCGGCATCTGCGCGAGCGAACGGCGACGGCTCGGTCTGCACATCCTCGAGTTGCATTCCCGCACCGAGAGCCTCGGAGAACACCGTCGCTGCCTGGAAGGCGTTGGTTGCCGCAAAGTTGAGTGCACGATCGCTCGACAGCACGCCGAGATTGCGGAGGTCGTAGTAGACCTTGTCCAGGAACATCCGCAGGTTCGCGGCGACCGTGGCGGCCTTCACGGACGCCTTCGCGGTCGTGCTAACCGCCTTCGATGCCTGCTCGACCAGGGCGTTGGTCTTCCATCCGTAGGCGCCACGCGGGTTATCTAGCTGCAGCACCGGCACATGCTGGCCGGAGAACAATCGGACGGTGCGTCCGGTGAGCTGACCGGGCATGGATACCCGCTGGATGTGATCTGGGTCGATCTCAGCAAGGACCTCGCCGGCGAGCATCTCGGTCAGCATCTCGTAGAGGTTCGCGCCGAAGGCACCCGTCGGCTCCAGGGCATAGATCGGGGTGAGTTCGATGTTCAAGGTCCAGATGAGCGCGCGACCTTCATAGGGATGCGTGCCCAGGTAGGCCACGAGCTGGCGTGCGTCATACGGGTTCGGCGGCACCACGTTGCCGTCGATCTCCACCGGCGGCATGAGTTGCTTGAACGAGTCACGGCGGGCCTCGGTGCCGAAGTCGTACGAGATGTTGCCGAGGGCGTAGACGAGGCCGTCAGCGTCGGGCGCATCAGCCATCGACGGGCTCACCCCGGCGCCCGCCCGGGCCGTTGCGTGACCGGCGCCGCCGCATCCGCATGAGGGCGTGACCTCACCGCTATCGGCTGAGGGGACTGCGCTGGGTGCGGACATGGCTGCCACGGCTCCTTCGACATTGAGTCGTCCGACAAGAAGTTTCCTGCAGACGTCTGGGGTGTTTATATCGCACGGCGACGCGGTAGCGAGCAGAAAGTCTCGGATCCTGCCCCCCCGAAGGTCCGGGTCCATCGCCGCCAGCAGGCCCGCGACCCCCGCGACGATCGGCGTCGCGAATGACGTGCCGCTCATCCGGGCCAGGCCGCCTCCCGGCACCGCACCCAAAATGTCATCCCCCGGGGCCGTGATGCCGTTGCAGGCGTACCCCGTGCCGTAGTTGGAGAAGTCCATCGGCAGGCCGTCTGCATCCACCGCTCCCACGGCCAGAGCCGTCGAGGCAGCCGCCGGGACATGAAGGCACTCACACCCGTCATTGCCGGCCGCAGCCACGAGCAGGACTCCGGCCTCGGCGCAGCGTGCCACCGCGGCATCCAGCCACGGTTCGGGCACCCCGGTATCGGAGTACTGGCCGCCGGAGAAGTTGATGACATCGGCGCCCTCCTGCAGGGCCAACTCGATCGCCCGCGCCACCTCCAACTGGGGTGCCTTGCCGGAGTCGATGTTGTACACCGGAATCACCAGGCCCCTGGCCCGTGGCGCCACCCCTTCGACGCCGGAGCCCGGTTGCCCGAACAGGATGGACGCGACCATGGTGCCGTGCTCCGCCATCCGGTTACCGAGCCGTGCTGGCCAGCGCGTGGCCCCGTCGGCCAGTCGGATGTCCGCCCCCACGAACACTGGATGGTCCAGGTCGACCGGGCCGTCGATCACCGCGATGGTGATGCCCTCCCCACCACGAGCAAGCCCGCGCAGCGCCTCAAGCCCTGGAACCCGTGCCAGGTTGCTCTCGCCCACCGCGGCCCGCACTCCTGCTTCGGAAGGCACGAGATCGACAAGCGGCATGCCTGAACCGTAGTGACCACAGCGGGTCACCACCAGCGGCGCTGAAAGAGCATGACGAGGAAGACGCTCGACCCTTCATTCGGCCTACGCATCGCTGTGGACGAGCCGGGTGCTTGGCGGCAGGTTCCAGAGAGCGGATACTGGCGTCACACCCCACCCCGGGGCCCGAGCGAAGGAGCATCATGCCTAGCGACATCACCACACCTGCCCCGGCCGCAGCGATCGACCGTCTGACCTTGACCTCCGAGAGCGTCCGAGGCGCAGGCACCGAAGGCGCGTTCTTGTGCAGTTGCTGCTACTGCGGCGGATGCGCGTGCTTTGCAGATGACGCCGAGTAGATGAACCGTGTCAGCGATGGTGGTGCATGCCTTCGGTGTGCACCACCATCGCTCAAACCTGCGTCTTGTCAGAAGGCCGCCTAACGCGGAGACTTGACCCACAACCCCACTTCAGGGCCCGAACGAAGGAGCACTATGCCTAGCGAGATCACGACTCCCACCTCGGTGGCGGCCATCGACCGGCTCACTCTGGCAAACGACAACGTCCGAGGCGCCGCAAGTCCGTCGAGCCAGGGTCCAATAGGTGGTTGTTTAGCTCCGTGCTTTGCAGACGACACCGAGTAGCCACTCGACTTCGAACGGTCGGGGGCGTGCCTTCCGGTGCGCACCACCATCGCTTGCCTTAGGTGCTTGTCAGCAGATATCGGATAGTGAATACTCACTCCTCACCCCACTCCGGGGCCCGAGCGAGGGAGCATCATGCCTAGCGACATCACCACACCGGCCCCGGCCGCAGCGATCGACCGTCTCACCCTGGCAACCGACAGCGTCCGAGGCACCGAAAGTTCAGCCTTGGGGTGCGTTTGCACTTGTTGCGTCTGCTTTGCGGACGACGCCGAGTAGCCGATCTGTCTTAGCGATGAGGGGTGCGTGCCTTCGGGTGCGCACCCCTCATTGCTTTGTGGCCTGCAACAACCACGCAAGCCGCGGAGCTGCGTCCGTCGGATCGGGTTCGTTCAAGGCCCCGAGGTAGGCGCCTGCTGCGCCAGACCTTGACTCTTGCGGACGCGACCTCGTGACCCGAGCAGCGGAATGGACACCACGCCGGCAATGGCGACACCCACCGCGGAGATCCGCAGGGCATCGGTGACGCCAATGAGGTAGGCCTGCCCGGCGATGTCAGCGGTCTGGTCCCCGTTGCTTGAGCGGATCTCCGGGATCGCGCCAGAGATCACTTCATCGGTGAGCCCGGCAGCGTCGGGCACCGAGGAGGACGTCGCATCCCAGGCACTCGTCACCTGCGTCGCGGAGATGGCGCCGAGGACGGCGATTCCGAGCACCGCCGAGATGGAGGCGACAAGGTTGAGGAATCCGGAAATCGCTCCAACGGATTCACGTGGCACCGCGCCCATGGCTCCGGCACTGACCGCGGGCATGCCGAAGCCGAGCCCAGCGCCCATGACTCCTGAATACAACGTGACGGTGAGAGCGCTCGTTCCGACCTCGATGAGGCTCAATCCGCAAAGGCCCAAGGCCGTGAGGAGCAGTCCAAGAGCGCTGGTCAGCCCTAAGCCCAGTTTGGCCATAACCTTCGGCGAGATCGGCGAGAAGATCACCAGCATCAGCGATGCTCCGAAGCTGACCGCGCCGGCGAGCAGTGGTGTGAAGCCCAATACGTTCTGTAGCAGCATCATCAGCTGCAGCATTGCGCCAGCGAGCACCATCCCCAGCAGGACGAACAGCACGAGTGTCGATGGGATTGGGGCCGATCGGACAACCGACCACTTCGTGAGCGGGTTATGGGAGCGTCGCTGCTGCCCCGCGAGCGTTCCGGCGACCAACAGGCCCACTACTACGGGAACCCACACGATCGGTTCGGTCCAGCGGTAGTTCTCCAGGAAGCTCAACCCTCCGGCGATGAGGATCATCGCGATGGTGAGCAGGGCGGCGCCGAGGAGATCCACGCGCTGGGCGTCCTTGGAGTTCGCAGGCGCATCGCTGGGAACCTCCTTGACGACGAGGGGGACGACCAAGGCCATCAGGATCACGTTGATCCCGAACACCCAGCGCCAGCCGAATGCGGTGACGAGGCCACCGCCGATGAGCGGTCCCAGGGCTGCCGCACCTGAGGTGACTGCAGTCCACAGGCCGATGAGCCGTGGGATCTGATCTCGAGGCACCATCGCCACCAGCATGGCCAGGGCGAGGGTGCCCATGGCACCCGAACCGACGCCCTGCAGGGCCCGGCCGATGATGAGTACCCCGATGTCGGGAGCCAGGGCGCTGATGGCGGAGCCGACGACGAAAGTGGCGGTGCCGATGAGGTAGAGCTGACGCCGGCCGATCCGATCACCGACCGCGCCGAAAGGCACTGCGAGGGCGGCACCGGCCACCATGTAGGCGATCACGGCCCACTGCAGTGCCATCATCCCGACGCTGAAATCCGCTTGGATGCTCGGCAGGGCGACGGTCATGACCGACAGGTCCAGGCCCACGAGGAACTGGCCCACCGCCAGGGCGAACATGGCGACGGAGGAGACCGAGCGGACGTGCTTGTTGGCGGGTTCGGTGGGGGCCATGTGGGCATCCTCCTGCATCGCAGCCCTCGTGCGCCCCGCTTTGCGACGAGCCGCAGATCGCGGGTTCGAAAGTAGGCATTGACGGCTCCG
>JAULZL010000021.1:0-2004 GCA_032117355.1 Candidatus Nanopelagicales bacterium | reverse complement strand
TATTGCACGACTTGACGATGGTGCCGTTGAACTTTTGCTGGGCCATCTCGGAAGAGAACCGCGGATTTGAATTGCCGAGCTGGTGACCCGGGTCAATTGCTATGACCGCACCGGTCAGCGGGCCATCCGCCGCGCGTGCCGCCGGCGGCTGCGCGAGCACGGCGCATGCCAGGCCCACCACTGCCAGCAATGTGCGGCCCCTCGCCGGGCGAGACATCACAGGATCCGCAGCATGCGATTGTTCCCCAGGGTGTTGGGCTTGACCCGTTCGAGTTCAAGGAATTCAGCGACACCCTCGTCATATGACTCAAGGAGCTCCTGGAAGACGGACTGCTCCACCGGCGTCCCGTCGATCTCGACGAAGCCATGCCGACCGAAAAAGTCCGTCGCGAAGGTGAGGCAGAAGACCCGCTTCACGCCCAGACTCCGACCACGCTCAATGAGTTCCTCCAAGATCTGCGAGCCGACCCCGGAACGATGGCGCGAGGGTCTTACGGCGAGGGTACGCACCTCAGCAAGGTCCTCCCAAAGGACGTGCAGTGCCCCGCACCCGACGACCTCGGAGCCGTCGACGGCCACCACG
Source organism: Candidatus Nanopelagicales bacterium (assembly GCA_032117355.1). Classification (GTDB taxonomy): domain Bacteria; phylum Actinomycetota; class Actinomycetes; order S36-B12; family S36-B12; genus REEB460. The sequence goes on along the minus strand of JAULZL010000021.1, from coordinate 1,421 downwards.
AACTCCTGTACGTGCTCGTAGAGGGTGACGGTTGCCTTGCGCAGCAGCCGCGGCCCATCACCGGCATAGGTGTCCACGAGTTCGCGAATACCCCGGACATCGCCCGTCGTCGCCGGCCGGATGGTCAGGTCAGCCATCAGCGCTCCGGCTTCACCAACGGGAACAGCACCGTCTCCCGGATGCCCAGGCCGGTCAGCGTCATCAGCAGCCGGTCGATCCCGAGCCCAACCCCACCGGTGGGTGGCATGCCGTGCTCCAGGGCGCGCAGGAAGTCCTCGTCCATGCGCATCGCCTCGACGTCACCCTTGGCGCCGAGGTCCGCCTGGCCAACCAGTCGTTGGCGCTGCACGACCGGATCAACCAGCTCGGAGTAGCCGGTCGCCTGCTCGTAGCCGTTCACGTAGAGGTCCCACTTCTCGACCTTGCCCGACTCCGAGCGGTGATCACGCACCAGCGGCGAGGTGTCCACCGGGTAGTCCATGACGAAGACCGGTCGTCCATTGAAGGTCTCAATGACGTAGTGCTCGAATAGCTCCTCCACCAGCTTGCCCGGCAGCCACGCGGGTGCGACGGTGATGCCCGCCGCCGCGCAACGCTCCGCGAGTACCGACCGCGGCGTTGCCGGTGTGATCTCCTCGCCGATGGCCTCGGAAAGCGAGCCGTAGAGGGAGACTTCGGGCCACACGCCAGATAGGTCGTGCTCGGAACCATCCAGGTGGGTCACGGTGTGCGAGCCGAAGATCGCCTGCGCAGCCTCCTGGATCAACTCGCGGGTGAGCGTCGCCATGACGCGGTAGTCCGCGTACGCCTGGTAGAACTCGAGCATCGCGAACTCCGGGGAGTGAGTGGAGTCCGCGCCCTCATTGCGGAAGTTTCGATTGATCTCGTACACGCGCTCCAGGCCGCCGACGACGGCCCGCTTGAGAAACAACTCCGGGGCGATGCGCAGGAAGAGCTGCATGTCGAAGGCATTGGACTCGGTCACGAAGGGTCGCGCAGCCGCTCCACCGTGCATCGTCTGGAGCATCGGAGTCTCGATCTCCAGGTACCCGCGCCCATCAAGGCTGCGCCGCAGCTCCGCAACGGTGGCAACGCGCGTCCGGGCCATCTGCCTGGCCTCGGGCCGGACGATGAGGTCGACATAGCGCTGGCGGATCCGGGTTTCCTCGCTCAGCGGCTTATGGGCCACCGGCAGCGGGCGCAGGGCCTTGGCGGCCATCAGCCACTGCGATGCCAGGACGGAGAGCTCACCGCGCTTGGAGGTGATCACCTCACCGGAGACGAACACCTGATCACCGATGTCGACCAGGGCCTTCCACTGGGCCAGGGCCTCCTCGCCCACCTCGTCCAGGGAGAGCATCGCCTGCAGTTCGGTGCCGTCACCGGATCTCAGGGTCGCGAAGCACAGCTTGCCGGTGTTG
>JAULZL010000020.1:0-2081 GCA_032117355.1 Candidatus Nanopelagicales bacterium | reverse complement strand
GCCTCCGGAGCATTCACCCCATACACCCCGTTCAAACCCCACAACGTCGAACTCGAGTAATACGGATCCGTCGGCACGAAGGCGGTGCCTGGGGTGCCCGCGATGCGCGGGTTGGTCGCCGTGCCCGTGCCGATCGAGTTCGAAGCGGCGACCTCGACCCAATAGGTCGTGCCATTCGCCAACCCGGTGATCGGGCACGTCGAACCTGAGGTCGTGCAGGTAGCAGTCGCCGTGCCACCCGATGCGGAGGTGTAGGCACGCGCCGTATAGCCGGTGATCGCGCTGCCCCCATTGCTGGCTGGGCTGGACCACGACACGGCCAACGAGGCCGATCCTGGGCTGGCGAGCACATTCAATGGAGCCGCAGGCGCAACCGCCGAAGCAGGGACTCCCGCGGTCCGCGGGGTCGACGCAGGGCCGGTGCCTACTGCGTTGGCTGCCACCACATCGACCCAATAGGTCGTGCCAGGCGTCAGGCCGGTGATGGTGCACGTTGCGTTAGCCGCAGTGCAGGAGCCGATCGCGCTACCACCCGAAGCGGCGGAATAGACACGAGCCGTGTAACCCGTCACATCAATGCCGCCGTTACTTGTCGGCGCCGACCAACCCACCACGAGGCCACCGCTGGCCGCCGTCACTCCCACGGACACCGGAGCCCCCGGGGCGGTCACGGAGCCGGTCGCACCGAGGTTCATCGGAGTGCCGGAGTAGGAGTTCGGCGAGTAGTCACCACTTGGGTACAGGTAGTCGTGCATGTACGAGAAGACCCGGACGTTGGAGGCGGTAGGGCCGACCAGGCAGGACCAATCGATAGCCAACTGCCACCAGGAGTTTGCGGTGCCGGCCACGGCGGCGTGATCGCCCGCCTTGCGAGTGAAGGAGCCCGAACACGTGGCAGATCGAGCGATCCACCCTCCTGAGCTCGCGTCGTAGATCGTGACTCCGGTCGACTGGTTCGCGGCCAGCGCTGCCCACTGGGGCTCGACACAGGAATTGGAGGCACCATTGCCGTCGGTATCCACGCACACCTTCAGCCAAGTGTCCGGCCAGAGCAGCCAGTCGCTGTGGGTGATCGCTGCCCACGGGACCGTATCGACGAGCAGCGTCTGCTTGGCGGAGGAAGTGACGTAGGCATCGGACCACACGATCTCGGCATCGACCGACGCACCAGCGTCATAGTCGTCATCATCGAAGCAGCGGGCGACCGGCTCGGCGGAGGTGGAGGCGGTGCACGCAGTCTGCGCTCCGACAAGGCTCAAGCCTTGCGCGAGCGCCCCCGAATTGGCCTTGGTGGACTGAGCGCTAATTCCAGTCGGGCGCTCCAGCGTCTTCTTGCCGGGAACAGTTGGATCCGAAAGCGTGGGCACGAAGTAGTCAGGCTCGGCCCACTTGACCCGAGGGTCAGCCGTCAATTCATTTGCCAACTTCTCGGCTGTTGCTTCGTCAACCGGCTCACTGAGGGTCACGGTCCGCATACCCGCGCCAAGTGCCGATCCGGGAGATAGCGCGACCTCGTCGACTGACGATGAGCCAGTTGCCACCCCGGGGGCCTCGGTAACCTTGACCCCGGTCTCGTAGGCAACGATCAAACGATCTACTTCACCATCCTGATTGGCCGTCGGAGTGACATCCACTTCCACACTCGGCTCACTGGCCCCGCGCTCGTTGACGGCGGCAACCGTGAATCCGTAGTGGACGCCGTTGCGCAAGTCCTTGACCACATAGGAGGTTGCTGGCGCATTGACGGTGAAAGTCGTCGCTCCGGGAAGCATCCGGATGAGGTAACTCTTCGGCAGACTCTGCGAGGCCGAGCCAGCAGCCGGAGCTGACCAGGTCAGCGTCGCCACCGTGTCGCCAGCCGCCACAGCGAAGCCCGTGGGCGTCGCCGGACAGTCACTCACAACCTGCGCTGTTGCGGAGGCAGATGCCGCCGCGGCGTCCGAAGGCGTTGTGGTGGGCGAAGGGGATGCCGTAGCGGAAGCCACGGCAACTGAGGTGGCCGACGCACTTGACGAAGGATCGACCAGGACGCCGGAGCGGGCGGTTGCGGACGCAGTTGCCGTCGCGGATGCAGTTGCCAT
>JAULZL010000019.1:0-4971 GCA_032117355.1 Candidatus Nanopelagicales bacterium | reverse complement strand
CAGCACCAGCGTCGATGGCTGGACCTGCAGCACTCCAATTTCCGGGCTCGCGGAGCGTGAACCCCTGCTCGTTGTCGGCATGAATGGCGAGCCCCTGCCGATCGACCATGGCTTCCCCGTCCGGATGGTCATCCCCGGGCTCTACGGATTTATCTCCGCCACCAAGTGGGTGACGACGATCGAGGCGGCGCGGTACTCGGACATGCCCGCCTACTGGACGGTGCGCGGCTGGGCCACGGATGCACCCGTTCTCACGGGCAGCCGCATCGACCAGCCAAATAAAGGCGCCATGAGGGCGGGCCCCACCAATATCGCTGGGGTTGCTTGGGCCATGGACGGAGACGGCATCTCCAAGGTCGAAGTCCAGGTGGACAACGGCCCATGGCAGCAGACGAATCTCGCCGAGGTTCCCAATCCGGTGACCTGGCGTCAGTGGTGGTTGCCCTGGGATGCCGCCCCAGGCAAGCACAGGATTCGGGTCCGCGCGACCAACGGCCTTGGCGAGACTCAAACCGAACAAGAGCGGGATGTCATCCCCGACGGTGCCACCGGCTGGGATGTCATAGAGGTCGAGGCAGCCTGACTGTCAGCCGTCCCGGAGTATCCGGCGGAGGATCTTGCCGGAGGCGGACTTGGGAATGGCATCAATCACGGTGACGTCCCCAAGCTGCTTGTAACTGGCCACCTGGCCGGCGATGAACTCCTGGATGTCGGACTTTGAGGCCTCCATCCCCGGCTTGAAGACGACGAAGGCGACGGGGATTTCACCCGCCTCCTCGTCCGGCCGGCCGATGACTGCAGCGTCCGCGATGGCAGGGTGCGACAGCAGGAGTCCTTCTAGTTCAGCTGGCGGAACCTGGAAGCCCTTGTACTTGATCAGTTCCTTGAGGCGATCCACGACAAATACATGGCCATCCGCATCGATGTGGCCGATGTCGCCCGTGTGCAGCCAGCCATCGGCGTCGATCGTTTCAGCTGTCGCCTGCGGATTGTTCAGGTAGCCCTTCATCACCTGCGGGCCTCTGATCCACATCTCGCCATCTGCATCAATTCCGAGGTTTTCGCCGGTCTCGACGTCCACGATGCGCAGTTCGGTGTTGGGTGTTGTGACACCCACCGAACCCGGCTTGAACTGTCCAGGCGGAGTCAACTGAGACACCGGTGACAGTTCTGTCATGCCAAAGCCCTGTACGACCTCGCACCCGAGGCGGGCACCCGCCTCAAGGGCCAGCGTGTCCGACAACGGGGCCGCACCACTGAAGACCTGCTTCAGGGCAGAGAGGTCGTAGTTGTCGACCATGGGGTGCTTCGCGAGGGCCACGACGATGGGAGGCGCGACGAAGGACCGGGTAATGCCCCGCTCCTGGTGCAGGGAAAGGAACTGCTCAAGGTCGAATCGGGGCATCGTGATGATCGTCGCCCCGGAGCGCAGTCCACAGTTCATCAGGACCTGCATGCCGTAGATGTGGAAGAACGGCAGGACAGCGATGAGCACGTCGTCCGCGCCAATTTCCGAGGGCGCGAGGACCTGCTCGATATTCGCCACCAGGTTGCGGTGAGTCAGCATGACGCCCTTGTTCACCCCGGTAGTCCCGGAGCTGTAGGGCAGGACAACGAGGTCCTCTGAATCGACAGGGGTAGACGCTGACACGGGCACGCCCATCAACGCGGTCACCGGCTGGACATTCGCGCCCTCGGGAACGTCGCCGATGACGAAGACCTCGCGAACACTCGTCCCCTCGGCTGCGGCGAGGGAGGTCTCCAGGAACATGCCAATCGTCACCAGGATGGTCGCCTTGGAGTCCATCAACTGGTTGTGCACCTCACGCTCGGTGTAGGTGGGGTTGATCGTCGTGATGACCCCGCCGGCCACAGCGACACCGTGGAAGACGATTGCGTACTCGGGGATATTGGGTGACATCAGCGCCAGGACGTCTCCCTTGCCGAAGCCCCAGCCAGCCAAGCCACCGGCGAAGGATCGAACCGCTCCGGCCAACTGCGCATAGGTCAACGTTCGACCGGTCGGACCATCGATCAGCGCCGGCTTGTCGCCATAGGAGGCGGCATGCTCGAGAACGTAGTCCGCGATGCCCACATCTGGGATGTGAACGTCTGGCAGGGGGCTGGTGTGAATCATGATGGTCTCCTCAGCGGCTAGTGACGCCGATCACTCTCAGGGGCGCACCATGCATGCTAGGCATTCAGGTAGCTGTTGACTCAGGTTTCACCACAAGTCACCGCGCGACAGGTGCTGGTTTGGGTTCTCCGGCGTCAGCGGCTCTCCAGAGTGATGACCCATTGCGATGCGAAACTCGGCAACACCGTCACGTCCATCTGGCCCGACGCTCCTCGATAGGCACCGGTGCCGCCCACGACGGCAATGTGTTCCGTCCCGTCATCGGGCCGGCTCGCCTTGTCGGTGAAGTTCACGAAGTCCGTGGTGCCCATGCCGGTGATCGTCCCCTTGGGCAGGTTCAGCACCACAACCTTGACCGCGGTGCCCACATCGCCCTGCTGTCTGGTCAGGGTCTGGACGATCTCAGCGCGTCCGACCGCGACACCCTTCCGGTCGGAGAGAACAAGGCTCAGGGTTCGGATGTCTCCGGGGGTGGGGCCCGGCTGATTCGTGTCGTTTATGCCCAGGACGGCATCGCTACCAATGACTGTGATGGTCGTCTTCTTGGCCGTCTGGCCAAGCGCTTGGGCCGTAGGAATCGCGGGAGCGAACATTGCCGCGGTGATTGCGGCGGCGGTCAGGAAGGTTGCTGGTCGGCGCATGACGCGAAATCTAGCCAAACGGCCAAAGGGTCGATGGCGTAGGGCGAAGACCTACCTGCGTTGGCAGGTCGGGCACCAGTAGGTGAGTCTGGGGGCGCCAGCAGCACCCGGGCCGAGCAGGCTCACGTGCTTTTCACCTAGATCATCGGCCTGCTGCCCCACCCTGATCGACGATCCACAACGGCGGCAGGGCTTTCGACCCCGCTCGAAAACGTAGTGCGCTCGGCCGAAGCCCTCCTCACCGGTCGTCGATTGCGAGGGCCGGGCCTTATTGCGCTCCATCAGGCGGCGCGCATGTTCCACGACGGCTACCAGATCGGGGACAAGACCCACCGGGGTCGCAGGGTGCACACTCGCGAGGAACAAGGCTTCAGTCCGATAGATATTGCCAATTCCGGCCAGGTTGCGCTGATCCAGTAAAGCCATGCCGATCGCGCGCTCAGGACGGGACCGCAGGTTCGCCAGCACCCCATGAAGGTCCCAATCTGGGCCGAGAATATCCGGGCCGAGATGGCCGACAGCAGAACTCTCATCGGCCGTCGACAGAATCTCCATCACCGGGAGGCGGTAGCCAACCGCCACCCAATCAGCCGTGCGAATTACCGCGCGGACCTCTGGCCCGCCCTTCCACCGGTCTGCCTGTTGATAGAGGTGCCAACTTCCCTCCATCCGGAAGTGGGTGTGCAGGGTTCGACCATCATCGAACCTGAAGAGCAGATGCTTGCCCCGCGGGACCACCTCGAGCAACGTTTGGCCGGTCACCGAGGCGGTCGCCAGGGATGGCCATCGGAAGTCGCTCGCGGTGATGATGTGACCGGCCATCCGCTCATGCAGGCGCTGGGCGGCGAGCCAGACGGTGTCTCCCTCCGGCATCAGCGGCCCTCATTGCGACGTCGCCAACCAGATGGGGTGTGGACGAAGCCCGCGGCCTCCAAGGCCTCGCCGCGAGCGTCCTTGGGGCCCGGCAGTGATCCATTGACGCTCGTCAGGCAGATCCGCACGCCCGGGAGTCGGGCCGTGGCCAGGCTTTGCAGGGCCGCACAGTTTTCACCCCACAGCAACAGGGTCGCGCCGCCCTTCTCTAGGTACGCCCGCAACTCGCCGCCCACGAGGACGACCCAGGATCCGGCCTTGCGTCCCGCCCGGTGGGTCACCCCCTCCGGCGGTTGTGGCCAGGGCAGAGCGGCGCCGTAGGCGTTGGCCGGATCAACGGCTGACACGACACTCGCCCGCTGCTGTCTGGCGCCGGGTCGCACCGTCCGCAATCGATCGATCGCCGCTCCCGTCCCGAACTGCGCCGCCCCCAAACCCTCGACGGCGTAGGCGCGCTGGCATCGACCCGCCTGTTCGAATGCCGCCAGCACGCGGTAGGCAGCCGCAAAGCCGCCCGTCAATCGCTCAGCCATCACGCTGCCCCGAGTGACCACGCCGTAGCGCCCGAGGAGGGATTCCGCGACCAGGGCAGCTCGTTGCTCGACGGTGCCCTCGACGGCAGGCGGGACGGACCAGCGCCCCGCCGAGGTTGGCGGGCCCACGCGACGTGGCAGTGCCAGGCGGCCGCGGCGGGTCGTAGTGCGCGGGCGAGGAGACGCGCCAAGGCGGGCGCGGAGCCCAGACCAACTGTCATTGGTCACCATGCCGCGCCAAACGAGAGACCACAGCGCGGTATCAAGTCGGTCATCGTCCACTACGCCAGCACCGAGCGCACCGATCCGATCGGAGATATCCCGGAAGAAGTAGCCACCTGAACCGTCGAGCACCTTGAGCACGGCGGCGTCCAGATCGTCCAACTCCGCTTGCTGCTCTTGAGCATCGACGGGCCGTAGGGCATCGGCGAGATCTGCTGGCGCCAGCGAAACTAGGCCGTCGCCGCGCGCAAGTTGGCCGGCGCCCCACCACGACACCTCCCCTGCCGTGGTGAGTTGATCCAGGAGCCCTGAGTGGTAGTCGCGCACTCGCACGGGGAAGATCGCCGACTCCCAGGTCGAAGCGGGAAGCGCCACACCAGCAAGTTGCTCGATGACCGCCAGCACCGCATCGGTACCACCTCTGGTAGATGACTGGCCAACCTCAGCCACCTGTTGCCAGCCCAGCAGGAACTGCGCATAGGTCGATCCGGGCACCGGTTCTGCTTCGTGGCGCAGCCGGGCAACGCTGCGGCGCCTGATCCGGCGCAGGACTTCAGGCTCGCAC
>JAULZL010000018.1:0-2122 GCA_032117355.1 Candidatus Nanopelagicales bacterium | reverse complement strand
TTACCTCGGGTCTTGGCCGTACTGACCGTCTTTTTCGGGTGTGGGCAGGGAGGGTCGGGAGGCCTTGGGTTTGTCCTCGGCGAACCAACGATTGCCCTCGAAGACGAAAGTCTGCGGTTCCGTGCCCGTTCCGATGTTCAGGTCGGACTTCAGGTCGCCTCGGCGGAAGACGATCCGGTTGTCGGCGATGCGGACGTTGCGGCACGGCGCGAACCCGGGCTCTCGGGTCTCCTGCAGGATGCGGAAGATCCACTGGGTCGGGAAGAGGATGGTGTTGCGGCTGAAGTCAGCCCCGTCGACGCCCACGAAGGCCGCCGCGCAGGGGCTGCCCTCGATCGTGTTGTCGTAGACCTTGAGACGGGCCGCTTCGTGCTTGGTGCCCGCTGGGCGGAAATAGGGAAGTCCGGTCGACCCACCGAGATTGAGCGGACGGTCTCCGGCCTGCAGGAAGTGGCATTTCGTGACTTGGATGTCGCTGGTTCCGCCTTTGAGCTGGATCGCGGCGGAAGCCGTGAAGCCGGGCTTGCCGACGAAGCGGCACTCGGTGATCAGCGACTTGTGGCAGCCGACGAAGTCGATGCCTTGACCGCCCCAGCCGGTGATCACGCAACGGCGGATCGTCAGGTCCACGAGCCCCGAGCACTTGATGGCGTCATGGTTGCCGGTGGGGCCGATGTCGCTGATGGAGACGTCTTCGATGGTCACTCCCGTGACCGGTCTATCGAGCTGACCGCCGTCGTCGAGGTTGAGCCCGTTGCCTGTCTGGCCGCTGATCCGCAGTCCGCGCACGGTGAGCCCGCGACATTGGGAGAACTGCCAGGCGTTCGCGCCTCCCTGGAAGTGCGGAGGGTTCTTCGGGTCCAGCGCCTCGATCGTGAGGTCGGTGACGCCCGTGACATGGTGTCCGCCCGGATAGGTGCCGGGCGCGATCCGGAGACGGGTCTTTTCCGTCGTGCTGAGCGTGCGGAGCGAAGCGGAGAGTTCCTGGGTGTTTCGGACGATGACTTCACCGCCGAAGGCCAAGGTGCAGCAGGCAAGATATAGGAGTACTTTCATTTGACCGGATAGGGTGAGGTTGGGGTGCGTCCGACAGGGTGAAAGGCGGAAAGATAAGTTCAGCGGCAGAGGAGGGCGCGGTTATACAAATAAAAGAAAAGGGGCAGGATATTCCTGCCCCTACCCCTATCCCGACCCCTGCCCCTATTACGCGACCAACGCCTTGACGACCTTGGTCGGGAGCACGCCGGTGAGCTTCTGATCAAGTCCTTGATACTTGTACGTGAAGCGCTCGTGGTCGTAGCCGAGCAGGTGGAGGACCGTGGCGTGGAAGTCGTTGATCGGAAGCGGGTCCTTGACGATGTTGTAGCTGAACTCGTCGGTCTCGCCGTAGATCTGGCCGCCCTTGGCGCCGCCGCCGGCCATCCACATGGAGAAGCAGCGCGGATGGTGGTCGCGGCCGTAGTTCTCCTTGGTGAGTCCGCCTTGGCTGTAGATCGTGCGGCCGAATTCGCCGCCCCAGACGATGAGGGTGTCGTCGAACATCCCGCGCTGCTTGAGGTCCTCGATGAGGGCGTGGCAGGGTTGGTCGATGTCCTTGCACTGGCTGGGCATGCGGCCGTTGACGTTCGAGTGGTGGTCCCAGTTGTTGTGGTAGATCTGGACGAAACGGACGCCACGTTCCACGAGACGGCGAGCCATCAGCACGCTGTTGGCGAAGCTGCCGCGCTTGCGGGCTTCTTCGCCGTAGAGCTTGAAGATGTGTTCCGGTTCCTTGGTGAGGTCAGTCAGTTCGGGCACGCTGGCCTGCATACGGAAGGCCATCTCATACTGCTTGATACGCGTATGGGTCTCCGGGTCGCCCACGGTCTCGTAGTTGAGGCGATTGAGCTGGTTGATGCCGTCGATGGTCTGCTTCCGCAGGTCGTCGGGCACGCCGGGCGGGTTGTTGATGAACAGGATCGGGTCGCCCTTGCTGCGGAAGGAGACGCCGGCGTGTTCGCCCGGCAGGTAGCCGCTGGACCAGAGACGGCTCGAGATCGCCTGTTCCTGGTCGCGGTTGGTCGGGGTCGCGATGAGTACCACGAAGTTCGGCAGGTTGTCGTTCTCGGAGCCAAGGCCGTAG
>JAULZL010000017.1:0-17256 GCA_032117355.1 Candidatus Nanopelagicales bacterium | reverse complement strand
GGGGCGACTCGCGCAGTGCCTCGTGCAACTGCTCGTGGGTCGCCCTCACCTCCTGAAGGCAGATGACGTCAGCGTTTGCGGCGCCCAGCCAGTCGAGTCCGCCACGGCGCTCTGCCGCGCGGATCCCATTAACGTTCGCCGTCACGATGCTCAGATTCGCCGCCATGCGCACATTCTGGTGCCTGCCGCCCAACAACGCCGGCAGGGAATCTGACGACCAAGGATCTGCTCGCTCACACCAAGGCGAGTGATGAGAACCCGGTGTATGCTCCTCGGATTATTCCTGCCTATGGGAGGGCTTCATGAAGGTTCGTTCGCGACTGGTCACCTTGGCTGCAGTAGCCGCCGCGGCTCTCCTGCTCACCTCCGTTCCGGCGTCGGCCGACTCCGGAAAATCGATGACCTACATGCGCGACTTCGTCGGTACCTGGGTTAATCCCGACACCGACGGATACTCGACCGTCAAGATCTGGCGCGACGACAGAGGTCGGGCCCGTGTGAAGATCTGGGGCGCTTGCGTTCCCACCGAATGCCTTATCGGGACCTTCACCGCGGAGAAATTCCATTTCGACACGACGGGCACAGGTACTGCCGCACTTCAGGTCGTGCAAACGATGGTGACATCATCGGCCACCAATACGTCGAATCCAGAACTCGAGACGCCCGAGCCCTGGAAGAGGACTGCCTTCCTCTTCACGCTCGAATCCGGCATGCTCGTGCTTCAGTCGACTGAGACATTCCTCAGGGACGATGACGATCGAAAGCCCTACTACCAACAGGAGTTCCTGCAGCGCAAGTAGGACTCCACCTCCGTTCGGTCCTCTTTGAACTCCGAACCTGTCAACTTGTCTTGGCACCCTCAGTGCCCAGGGTCTAGGCGCGCTCGGCGTCCGGGCGCTCGGCGTACGACGGCCCCTTGGCCTTCGCGCCATCCACGCGGGAGTAGACGATGAAGCGGCGGCGGCGCTGCTCGATCCAGGCCATGGCTGGTCCTTCCGGTCGGGTACGACCTGGGACCGTTCGGGCACCTCTCGACCTGTCAAGCACCCCTGTGGCGCAGCGCCCACGGGGACGCACCGCCTCTCCTGGGCGGATCCGCCTGCCCCCCGAAACGTGGGGGCAGCGTGGGGGCAATGTGGGGGCAGAATGCCCCTACGCCGAGAAAATCCGTTGCGTTCAAAGGACTTTCATGGGGTGAGTGACGGGACTTGAACCCGCGACGTCCTGGACCACAACCAGGTGCTCTACCAGCTGAGCTACACCCACCATGGGGACGACCAGGGCCGCTCCCACCCGCTTGCGCGGAAGGCCAGTGTAGCGGGGGGTCTGGCGGCGTCCTGCCACCGGCGGGCGCATTCCTTCCGCGGGAGTACGTGTGGTGTGGTCGTCTCAGCCGTGGTCGACGATGTGGCTATCGCCTATCGACTTCGCGGTGGGTGAGTCTGGGCCGGGCTGTTCGACGAAGACGGCCTCCCGGTAGAAGCGCAGTTCGGCGATGGACTCCCGGATGTCCCCGAGGGCCCGGTGATTGCCGTTCTTCTCCGGCATCGCGAAGTAGACCCGTGGGTACCACCGGCGCACGAGTTCCTTGATGGTCGATACGTCGATCAATCGGTAGTGGAGGTGGCCATCAATGCTCGGCATGTAGCGGGCGAGGAAGCCGCGGTCGACGTAGACGCTGGAGCCGGCAAGAAGGGCCTTGCCTGCTTCGGGAACATGCTTCTGGACGTATGCCAGTACCTGTCGCTCGGCCTCGGCCAGTTCGATGCCGGATGGGATCGCCTCGAGTAGTCCTGATTCGGTATGCATCGTGCGGACGTACGGATCCATCGCGGTGAGTGAGGCATCCGATGGCTTGACGACCAGGCTGATGCCCGCATCGATCTCGGTCAGGTCGGCCTCGGTGACGATACAGGCGACCTCGACGATCTCCTCCACCTGCGGGTTGAGGCCGGTCATCTCCAGGTCGATCCAGACCATCCGGTCCGCAGCAGGCATGGGGCAATGCTACGGCCGGCTGGGATTCGCCTAGCCCGCGCTCTCGTCCGCTGGCATGTAAGGCACCACTGCTACCGGGATCTTGGCCCGATGAAGGACGCCGTTGCTCACCGAGCCCAGTAGGGCACCGACGAGCTGGCCGTGCCCGCGGGTCCCGACCACGACCATGGCCGACCCCGCGGAAGCGTCGAGCAGCGCTTGGACGGGGGCTGCCCGCACGAGCCGCTGCTCGACAGTGACGTCCGGGTAGTCCGCCTGGAAGCCTGCGAGGGTCTCGGCCGCCAGCCGAACTTCATCGTCCGCGACATCCGACAGGGGCACGGGAATAGGCGTATTCGGCAGCACGATCAGGTCGTAGCTCGGGATGTCCCAGGCATGCAGCGCCAGGACACTCCACCCGTGACGGCTGGCCATGTCGAAGGCAAATCCGACCGCGGCCTCGGATTCCGGGCTGCCGTCGACGCCCACCACAACTCGCGGCCCCTGGCCGGTGACGTCCTCCCTGATCACGACCACCGGGCAATCGGAGTGGGCCGCGACCTGCGTCGAGACGGACCCGAGGAGCAGTCCGCGGAATCCGCCAAGGCCGCGTGAACCCATCACCAGCATCGAGGCGGTCTCGGATGCGGTCAGCAGGACTCCGCCGGGTGAGCCAACCTCGACCCGGGTGATGGGGTCGGTGGCGGGCAGGGTGGCTGCGATCACGTCGAGTTCGGCTCGAGCGGACTGCCGCATCTTGTCGATTACGTCCAAGCCGAGGGGAATTCCAGGGCCAAGGCCGGTAGTGCTCACCGGGGGCAGAATGGCGTGGGCGAGCGTCAGGCCGAGCCCCCGCTTCTGAGCCTCGGCTGCCGCCCACCCAGCGGCCCGCTTTGATTCATCACTTCCATCCACCCCGACGACGACGCGGTTGAGCCAAGGATCTACTGATGTCATGGACCTAGCCTGACGGCTGAGGGCTCAGGATGGAAGGCAGTCAGACCCTGGTTGGAGGGGACTTTCGTCCTCAGATTCGATCGACGGCAAAGAGGCCACAGAAGAGAAGAACGAGCAGTCCGAGCAGCACTGCGGCCGGGATGATCGAGCCCAGTGGATCGCGCCGGGTGATGTGAAGCCAGATAGCCCCGACCATCAGCATGGCCAGGCCCACGACAGCGAGCGGGGTAAGCGCGATGGCCACACCGGTCAGCACGGGAAGGACCAGCCCGATGCCGCCGAGGATCTCGGCTACACCGATAAGGCGGATGCTCTGCGGGGAGAAACTCTCGACCCACTCCATCCTGATTCGGAGCTCCTGCTTGGGCCGGTTGACCTTGATGAAACCTGCAGTGACGAAGGCGAGGGCGAGTACCGCCTGCAACACCCACACCAACGCTCCCACGCGTCAGGAACCTAGCAGATAGCCTTCGGGTCATGGCCGAGCCCGTGTACCGCCCGGTCGTGTTGACGGCCAAGACCCTCTTCGCGACCCTTGGCATTCGATTCGACATCGTGGGCCTCGAGCACCTACCTAAGCAGGGTGGGGCGGTGCTGGCGATCAACCACACGAGCTACCTGGACTTCGCGTTCGGCGGGATCCCGGCCGACCGAGTCAACGGTCGCCTGGTGCGCTTCATGGCCAAGGACGGCATCTTCCGCCACCCGATCGGGGGGCCGCTGATGCGTGGCATGAAGCACATCCCGGTGGATCGTGACGCCGGTTCGCAGGCCTTCCGGGATGCCGTGTCGGTCCTGAAGGCGGGCGAGCTGGTGGGGGTGTTCCCCGAGGCGACTATGAGCCGATCCTTTGAGATCAAGGACATCAAGAACGGGGCGGTCCGCATGGCCGTTGCCGCGAAAACACCGCTGATCCCGATGATCATCTTCGGCGGCCAACGCATCCTTGGCTATGGCGTGAAGGACTTCACCCGAGGACGCACCATCGCCATCACCCTGGGTGAGCCCATGCACCCCCAGCGGGGCGATGACTTTGAGGTGCTCACCATTGAACTCAGGGAGCGAATGAAGACCCTGTTGGACGAGACCATCGATCGATACCCGGCCCCCAAGGCTGGTGAGCAGGCATGGTGGTTGCCGGCTCGGCGAGGGGGAACGGCACCATCCCTTGAAGAGGCCGAGGAGATCGAGGCACGAGTGCGGGCAGAGCGGGACGCCCGCAAGGCTTGATCTCGTAACCCCGGACATAGCCGGGCAGTGCACGGACATTGCATCGTGAGCGGCGGCATGACGGCGCCAGTGTCAGAGAAGATGAAATTGCTTCGGCGCTGGTAGACGAGTGGCAAACCCCTCCCGCTCCTTCACCAGCGCCGAGCCTTTTGTGCCGGTCCGCAGGCTCTTGGGCCGACCTCAAGCCCCGTCGCTGCTCACACCGCCCCTCCGCGCTACGTGCCATGGTCGGCGGACACCGCGTTCAAATCCCAGGTCGTTGAATCTCACGTCTGTGAACCCCCAGGCCTCGTCCCGCTGCAACCCGAGGTGCGGGCACTAAGTCTGGGTCGGTAGTCCACGCGAGGGCCCCAACTTTCGGTACATCGACGGGTAGGACTTTCCGCGGACTTGTTGCGCAACGGTCACGGCGTCCATGCCCTGTCTGACCTGCGTCATCCGGGACTGTTGCCGATTCCTCGCGGGACCAATGCCCCCACGATCGACCAAGACCGCACCG
Organism: Candidatus Nanopelagicales bacterium; assembly: GCA_032117355.1. Taxonomy (GTDB): domain Bacteria; phylum Actinomycetota; class Actinomycetes; order S36-B12; family S36-B12; genus REEB460. Next base: position 12,593 of record JAULZL010000017.1, on the reverse strand, counting down.
CAGACTCTTGGCCGAGGGGCAACAGCGGCACCGCCGCACACAAGAAGGAGAGCACGGTGAAGCAGCTAGTCATGAAGGCCCGAGTTCGGATGGCCTTGGCTCAGGACAAGGGAGCTACCGCAGTCGAGTACGGCCTCTTGGTCGCACTCATCGCGGCGATCATCATCGGCGTCGTCGCCACCCTGGGGACCGAGATCCAGGGCGCGTTCCAGTCGGTCGTTGACGCCCTCCCGTAGCAGCCATCAACCACAACGTCCCGCAGTGAGGTCAAGAATGAATTCACGTAGGAGACGCGCGTGGTCCAGCAAGGGGGCCGCGGCCGTTGAGTTCGCGATCGTGGTCCCCTTGCTCCTGCTCATGCTCCTCGGGCTCATCGATTTAGGGCGAATGCTCTTCGTCCAGGTCAGCCTGAATGCGGCGAGCAGGGAGGGTGCCCGCGCAAGTTCCCTGGGCCTGGCAGCTGGCCAGGTCGACTCAATCGTCCAGCAGAGCTCACCGGGCACGGCCCGACTCTCTGCCCTGGGGGATGCCTCCTTGCAGGTGGCCACCGTTGCCTGCCCGGCGAATCCCACCGGTCAGCAGCTCACGACCGTCACGGTCACCGCTGCCTACCAGTGGGTTACCGGCGCGGCATTCCTAGGCATCACCGACATCAACCAACTCAGCTCTGAATCGAGGATGCTATGCGTGGGCTAGGACCATCCCGATGGCGCGATGACCGAGGCGCAGTGATCGTGCTTCTTGGCGTCCTGCTCGCTGGCGGGGTGCTGACCGGAATGCTGGCAATCGTCATCGACCTTGGTCGGGTGTACGTCGAGAGACGGGTCGTCCAGAACGCAGCGGACGCCAGTGCCCTGGCACTCGCCCAGCACTGTGCTCGTGCCACGACTGACCCGGCCTGCGCAACCCAGGCGGCGGCCGAGGCAGCTGCGGCTTCGCTATCCAACCAAAACTCATCGGACGCTTTCACCCGGGTCGACGAGGTCTGCGGGACGACTCCGTTGAATGCCTGCGCCGGCTCGCAGGCAACCTGGACGAACTGCTCGAACACGGTGCAGCCACCCTTTGCGAGGGTCCGCACCAGCACCCAGTCTGCAACGGGGGACTTCTTCCTCCCGGTGATCTTTGGTGGCATCAACCAGGGCCCTGATCAGCTGTCCGTTGGTGCCTGTGCCCAGGCCCGTTGGGGATCGCCGAACTCGGCGTTGGTCGTGCTGCCCTTCGTCCTGCCGGCCTGCCCGTACGTCCCATTCGGCGAGGCGGTCGTCATTGAGGACTTCGATCCGGCGGATCCGAACACCAGTTGCTCGCTTCCGGATGGAACTCTGCTGGATCCGGTGACCAAGGGCTTCGCCTTCGCCGACCTGCCGGGCGACAACATGCAGTGCACCAGTGAGGTTGAGGTCTCCGTCAACAGCGTGATCCCGGTGGAGACGTCACTCACCCAGCTATGCGGGCCGAACATTTCCACGACCCTGGATCCGTACATCGACTCCGGTGAGTCACTGATCTTCCCTGTAGTCGGTGGCCACCAGCAGACCGGACAGGGTCAGTACGAATTCACGATCATCACCTTTCGCAGCTTCGTGCTCAAGGGCTACAAGCTCAAGAGCAAGCAGGGCGGTTCTCCGCCGCCTGGCGGCTGGGCGGCCACCGTCTGCGGCCAGGGGAGCCAGCGCTCATGCATCTACGGAACCTTTATCGAGGAGGTGACCACCGGCGGTGTCGGTGGTGGTCCGAACCTCGGAGTCGTCGCTATCCAGCTCGTCCCTTAGGAGGACCTTCCAATGAAAAGACCGATTATCCCCATTGTTCTTGCCGTACTGCTTGCCATTGGGGCAGGTATCGCGGTGTACGCATTCGCCCGGACTGCGGATGCCCGGGCCATGGAGTCCCAGCAGCCGGTGAATGTCCTCGTCTCGACGGAGGTCATTCCACTAGGGACTTCCCTGCAGAGTGCACGCGAAGCGGGTTTGATCACGCAGGAGACCGTCCCGCTCAAGCTGGCCCCAACGTCAGCGATCGAAGAAGTGACGGCAAGCAACGCGATGCTCGTCGCAACCTTCGACATCCCTGCCGGCCAGGTGCTTCTCACGCCCAGTTTCGCTGGCCAGCTTCCTTTGTTGAAGGGGTTGGACGTGCCCGACGGTCAGATGGCCCTTTCCGTGCTGCTTGAGGCACCGGCCAAGGTTGGACCCTTCCTGCGTCCGGGATCAACGATCGCTGTCTTCGACACTGCGACGGTGCCAGATGACGAAACGGGTGGGGCCACAACCTCGAGCCCGATCCTGCAAACGCGGGTGCTTCTCGACAAGGTGCAGGTCCTTGCCATCGGACCGGTGACCGAGAAGCAGGCCCGCAGTGGCCAGAGCGGCGACTGGGATCAGACCCTGGTCACCGTGGCCGTGACGCCAGACCAAGCGGAGAAACTCGTGCACGGAGCACAGACCGGTGCTCTCTACCTCTCCCTCCTGGGTGAGGGGACCTCTCCCAAGCCAGGCGACGGAGTCACAGACACCACCGTCTTCAACTAGTCCGCTCGTCTTATCAAGCGACGTGGACACCGTCCACGTGAAAGGAGCAAGACATGCCTGTCGTACTCGGAGATGCAAAGCGTGATGGTGATCGGCTTCGGCTGGCGTTGACCGACGATGTTGTCGTGGTCGACACCTTGCAGTCGCTGGTCTCGTACCTTGATGAGCATGATGACGAGGATCTCGTCATCATTGGCCCGGACGCGCCGGTGATCGTTGCCGGTGAGGTTGCCGAGAAGTATCGTCTCGAACGACCTTCCCTCGGCGTCCTCCTCATTCGACGTCGAGTCGAGGTTCAGGTCCTCTCGGACGCACTTCGTTCCGGGATCCGCGAGGTCGTGGTTGCCGACGATGCCGAGGCCCTCCTTGGTGCTTGTTTGAGGAGCCAGGCGGTATCCCGGCAGATCCGGCACACCGACCGCCGAGTCGAAGAAGGCGGTGACGGAAAGGTGATCCTGGTGTTTGCCGCCAAGGGCGGCTGCGGCAAGACCACCCTGGCGACCAACCTGGCAACGGCAATGTCAAAGCTAGGCGTCGGACGCGTCTGCCTGGTCGACTTGAACCTGGAGTTCGGTGATGTTGCGATCGCCCTGCAGGCGGATCCGATCCGCACCATCACCGATGCGCTTGGCATGCAGGCGGGGATGGACAGGCATGGCGTGGAATCTCTCGTGGTCCCCTACAACGAGCGACTCGACCTGCTTCTGGCACCCCGACAGCCAGCTGACGCCGAGTTCATCTCGGCCTCCCTGGTGGAGGACATTGTCAGGATCCTCTCGGGGATCTACGACTACATCATCATCGACTCGCCACCGGCGATCAATGATGTCGTCCTCAAGGCGTTCGACCTCGCCGACTCCTACGTCCTACTCACAACCCTGGACATGCTCTCCCTGAAGAATTTCAAGGTCACCTTGGACACTCTTGAGGCGCTTGGATACCCGCGGCAGCGGTGGGACATCGTCCTGAACAGGTGCGACTCACGCGTTGGGCTCACTGCCGAGGACATCGAGCGGACCATCGGCCATCGGATCTCAACCAAGTTGCCGTCCTCGAAGGACGTTCCCGCATCCCTGAACAAGGGCGTGTCGCTGGTTATTGAAAACCCGCGGCACCCGTTCAGTCGGGCTGTCATCAGCTTGGCCGAGCATGAGTCTCGGCCGGTCGAGACGGGCGGATCAACCGCCCGGCATAAGGCCCGTGCCACCTCGGCGCGGGTTGAGGCGGGTGTGTGATGGGGCTTGCAGATCGACTGGGCCAAGCGGGCCTGGAGTCACGAGGTTCATCTCGCAGCGCGTCGAACGGTCACCTGACTGAGTACCGGGTGGAGCAATCCGAGCTCAAGCGTGAAGTCCAGGAAACCCTGATGGATTCCATGGGCAGTGAACTCTTCTCGGGAGTGATCGACGCGGCCACCCTTGAGAAGTTGGTCTTCGAGGCTATCCAGACGGTGCTGAGCCGCAACCCGCGGCCACTGTCCGGTGGAGACCGAGCTCGCATCGTGCAGGAGGTGATCGACGATGTCCTCGGCAATGGGCCTCTGGAGCCACTCCTTAGAGATCCAGACATCACCGAGATCATGGTGAATAGCCACGACACCATATATATGGAGAAGGCGGGTAAGATCCACCCGACTGACCTGAGGTTTGCCGGGGAGGATCACCTACGGCAGACCATCGATCGAATCGTGTCGCGAATTGGCCGGCGGGTTGACGAGGCCAGCCCCATGGTGGATGCCCGGTTGCCCGACGGAAGCCGGGTGAACGCGGTCGTCCCGCCGATCGCAGTCGATGGGTCCTCGTTGACCATTCGCAAGTTCTCGCGGGAGCCATTCACCTTTGCCGACCTGGTGACCCTCGGGACACTCACCAGGCCCGCGGTCGAATTCCTGCGGGCCGCCGTCAAGGGGCGGATGAACATTCTGATCAGCGGTGGCACCGGCTCAGGCAAGACGACAACCCTGAACGTGCTGTCCTCGTTCATTCCTGATGACGAGCGAATCGTCACTGTCGAGGACGCGGCGGAGTTGCAGCTCGGTCAGCCGCACGTGGTGCGACTTGAGTCACGGCCGTCCAACACGGAGGGCTTTGGCCTCGTGACTGTGCGCGACCTGGTTCGCAACTCGCTTCGCATGCGGCCGGATCGCATCATCGTGGGTGAGGTGCGCGATGCCGCGGCACTCGACATGCTCCAGGCGATGAACACCGGGCACGATGGCTCCCTCTCGACGGTGCACGCGAACAGCCCGCGGGATGCGCTGTCGCGTATCGAGACGATGGTGATGATGGCTGGCATGGAGTTGCCGGTTCACGTGATTCGCGAGCAGGCCGCATCGGCGATGGACCTCATCGTTCACCAGTCAAGAATGCGGGATGGGTCACGTCATGTGACTCATGTGTCGGAGATTGTCGGCCTGGACAACCAGACCGTACTGATGCAGGACATCTTCTCCTTCGACTACTCGCGGGATCCATCGGCGACGATCATGGGCCGGCTCGTTCCAACCGGGATCATTCCGCAGTTCGTGGACCGGCTCCGCGACCGCGGGGTTGAACTCCCATCGGACATCTTCAGCTTGAAGGCGGCGAGTTGACCATGGGGAGAGGTAGTTCTCTAGGGGCGCCCAGAAAGGGTGCGGCAACCGTGATCGCTGGGTTGATGGCGGGGCTGATCGCTGGCGCGATCGTGGTGAGTGGGTCGGCTCGGGCAGATGAGCCGGTAAGCGTTGAGGTGTCCTCGGTCTCCGGGCGCACGGTTGACCTGGTTGCCCGTTTGGCTCCGGGCATCGATGTGCCCCCCGGTGTACAAGTTTCGTCGCAGGTGGAGATCGCGGGCGAGCAGGTACCCACGACTTCATCGGTCGACGTCCCTGATGCCCGCCGAACTGTTGCCATCCTCGTACTGGACGCAAGCGGATCGATGCGCGGCGAGCGGCTGGCTGCTGCGAAGCAGGCAGCTTTCTCATTCGTGGGCGATCTTCCCGCGACTGTTGAGGTGGGGCTGATCACCTTCGACCAGCAGGTGCGAGCAGCTGCGGCTCCGGGTGATTCTCGACCTGCAGTGCTCGGTGCGATTGACGAGACGCGTGCAGGGGGGGACACATCCCTTTACGACGCAGTATTCGCGGCCGCGGGCCAAGTGCCTGCGAACGCCGATGCGCGTCTCATCGTGCTGAGTGATGGCCAGGACACCGCGAGCAGCGTGCAGTTGACCGACGCCGTCCGTGCTGCGAAGGAAGCGGGAGTGCCTGTTGACGTGGTGGCGCTTGCGCCCACGGCGGAGGAGCGGCGCATTCTGGAGAAGCTGGCGAGTCCCACCGGGGGTCGCGTCATCCAGGCGAGCACGATCGCTGAACTGCTACCGGCGTTCGGTCAGGCCGCTCAGCCCTTCGGGGCTCGTGTCCTGCTGGAGAGCACGATCCCCGACGCGATCGACGCCAGTGGTGGCGAGGTCGACGTCACCATCACGATTGACGGCCGAGTGTTCAGCGGGCAAACAATGCTCCCGGTTGCCCCAGGATTGGGCGCCGTCCCGGTCGTCGTTGCGAGCAGTGCGCCAGAGGCTGCCGCGGTTGTCATTCCGGAAGGGTTCAATTGGCCGATAGCGCTGGCCATTGCCGCTGGAATCCTCGTCCTGGCCCTGGCGTGGGTCATTGTCTCCTCAGTCGAGCGAAGTCGCCGTCAGAAGCGACTCGATCAGGTGGGCTCCTACCAAAGTGGCCTTGCGGGGCCGAGCGTAGCGCCGGAGGTAGCCGGACCATTCGCCCTTCTCGACGGCGTGCTTGAGGGGACGGACTACGAACGCCGACAACGGGCAGTGCTCGGAGGCGCAGAGATCCCACTTTCTCCGGGCGGATGGATCATCGCCCGGGTGATGGTGTGCATCATCATTGGGATTCTGGGTTTCCTCATCCTGAACTCCATGCTTGGCGCAGTCGTTGGAATCGCGATCGCGTGGCTGGCGTCCATGAGTTGGATCCGCTCTCGACGGGCGCGGCGTCAGCGATCCTTCGGCGACACCCTGCCGGACTTCTTGATGCTGCTGGCAAGCGGTCTACGCGCGGGCCTGTCCTTCAATCATGCCCTTGAGTCGGCGGCCGGCGAGGACAAGGGTGAGGTTGGCCGCCAGATCCGGCGGGCACTTCGGGAGGTGCAGATTGGCGCTCAACTCGACGACGCCTTGATGGACTGCGCCGAAAGGATGGACAACGAGGACCTCCGGTGGACGGTGACAGCCCTGTCGATCCAACGAGAGGTCGGCGGAAACCTATCAACAATCCTCGAGACAGCATCGGCAACGATCAAGTCCCGTGACGAACTCCGGCGCGAAGTCCGCACCCTCTCCGCCGAGGGGCGGTTGTCGGGGTACATCTTGATCGGGCTTCCTCTCGGCGTGCTGGCATTCCTGATCGTCATTCGACGGGACTACGTCGAGTTGTTGTGGACGACTTCACTCGGACTGCTCATGTTGGGTGTGATGGGCGTGTTGATGGTTGTCGGTTGGTTCTGGATGAGGGCGATCGTGAGGATCAAAGTCTGATGAATACGTACCTACTGGGCGTCGCTGCTGTCGCCATGGCATTCGCCTCCGTGCTGATCGTGTCGCTAGCTGTCGTTCAGCACCAGCGAGGGGTCGGCACCAGGCGGTCGCTGATGATCGTGCAGCGATTCGGCATGCGGCAAACCACCAACGCCGTGCGAGAGCAGGGCTCCGAGCCCTCGATGCTGCAAGAAGTGATCACCAGTGTGGGGATGCGCCTAGTCGGGCCCGGCCGACGCGAGGTGCTTCGCCGAAACCTCGCCTGGGCCGGGCGCTCAAGCGCTGATGACCTCGTGGCTGAGATCAATCGCAAGGTGGTGCTCGGCACCGTGGGCCTCGGATTGGGATGTGTCTTCGCTCTCCAGGTTGGTGCCCTCGGTTGGTTGGCCATACCGGTGTTAGCCCTTGCCGGCTTCTACCTGCCTGATCTCCTCGTTTACAACAGGGGACTGAAGAGGACTGAGGAGATCCAGCAGACCCTGCCGGATGCCCTGGACCTCTTGAACCTTTGCGTGGAGTCAGGGCTCAGCCTGCAGGCAGCCTTGAATCGGGTGGCACTGCACCAGCAGGGTCCGGTGGCGGTCGAATTCGGCCGAGTCTTGCATGAGATGCAATTGGGTGTCTCGCGGTCTGCCGCCTTTGAGTCGCTGGCCACTCGTAGCAAGCAGCCGGATATGCAGCGGTTCGTGGCCGCCATGTTGCAGGTCGACAAGCTTGGCATCCCGGTTGCGGCGGTCCTGAGGGAGCAGGCTCTGGAGATGCGCAAGAAGAGGCATGCGCGGGCAAGGGAACTGGCTCAGAAGGTGCCGGTCAAGATCCTTGCACCCCTGCTGCTGTGCTTCTTGCCTGGACTGTTCATCGTCGTCCTTGGTCCAGCGGCCGTGAATGTCGCGGGCATCTTCGCTGGTCGGTAGGCGGCCAGGTCGCGTGGTTGTTCGCTGGCCGGGATGGCTGGTCAACAGGAAGGCTGGCCTATGAGGACAGTAGGACTATCCAGGCTCCCAGCAGCATCCACGGTCCGAATGGAAGCTCGGACTTGCGAGTGACCCGTCGCGCGATCAGTAGGGCGATCGATGCGAGTGCGGCGATCACGAAGGCGAGTGCCGTGGCCCACAGCGGAGCCGACCAGGAGACCCAACCTGTGGCGAGGCCGATGGATGCGGCGAGTTTGACATCGCCCATGCCCATGCTGGCGGGAGAGATGAACGCGAGGATGCCGTACAGAACTAGGAGGATTGCAGCGCTTGCCCACGCGCGTCCGTAGTCAGCCCACCTGCCTTCGGCTGCAGCAGGCAGGAGTAACAGTGCACCGACCACGACGACGGCAGCTGCCGTTAGGGGGTTGGGAAGTCTCTTGGTTCGCAGGTCGATGACGGCGAGAATTGCGGTGAGGACGGCGAAGCCGAGGTAGGCAGGCGCCTCAAGGTCGAAGCCAATGTGCCAGAGGGCTGCCGCGCCAAGGGTGAGGGCCAGCGCAATGCAGAGCGCCTGCCATGGCCGAGGCCAGGCAGGCGCTACTGAATCCATCGCCATGGGAATGGCAGCGGCTAGGCGCCACCGATCCCTGCGTCGGCTCGGGCCTGGACGTTGATCTCGGGCAGCGGGTAGCCGTTGTTCGCGCATGCCGCCTGGATTCGGGAGGCCTGTAGGGCCAACTTCTCAGACTTCTTGTTCGGGATCTCGCCAAGGGTGGTCTTCTTGCCAAGACCGTTCATGATCTTGTTCATCTTCTTCGCGTTCGTGTTGATGCGCTGGGCACCCTCGGCGCCCTCGCCCTCGACTCCCTTGCTGTCGGCTACGAGCTTGCTCACCAGTCGCGCATACTCGGCCTTTGCCTGCCTCTCGGTCATTCCGCCATCGGCCACGACGCCGGAGGCGTAGTCGCTGTTGAAGAGGTCAAGTTCGAAGTAGGTGGTGCAGGCAGGCTGAAGTTCCGCGACGCCTGGCAGTGCCATGTTCCCCTCGGGGCTTGGCATGGCTGACATGGATGACATGCTTGCTGACGCGGTTGCTGCCGAGTCATCACCTGAGGAGCAGGCGGTGAGGACGAGAAGGCCGCTCGCGGCGATCGCTGCAAGGCTGGTGACGTGTCGCATAAGGGTCTCCTTTTTCGTGCCCCAGAATGGGGACATTTTGCAGGCTGACGGCCAGAATGATGCGGGGGCACGCCGGGTTGACCCCAGGTTTTACGTAATGGCCATGTGAACAGCGATGGGACGGGATAGTGGAGATGTCTTTCTGCCATGGAGCATTGAAGGCTCAGGGCGCAGGAAGTGCTCGGAGGGTGGGCCTCGCGCTGACTGCCCTGGCGATAGTTCTTGCCCTGCCTGCCTGCTCAGGGGAGGATGCAGCCCCGACGGCGATTGCCCCTACTTCTGCATCGCCGACTGCCCTGAGCGCGGCGGAGTTGGCGGAGTTGCGTCGACTGGAACTGCTCGCCTGGGCAAGTGATGTGTGTCGGGCTCGGTCGCAGGTGCGTGCGGCTGTCCTGGATCTGCCAGCCTCACTCCTCGTCCTACCGTCTGCGGGGACCTCGGTCGAGGATCAACTGCAACGGCAAATCGATACGGGTCTTGATGAGATTACGGTTGCGATGGCGAGCCTTGGCAGCGCCCTGGGGCAGGCGCCGATCGACTACCAGGAGGCATCGGACATTGCGGTGGAGATCAACAGCAAGGGCGACAGCTTCACGTTGTCGCGTAGCGCGGCAGAGGACTCGGTGCGAGCCGTCGCCGAGGCTGGTAACCCGCTTGAAGTAGCACTCGCCCTTGCCGATGCATCAGCCCGAGTGAAGGAGGCCTTTGATTCGGGCGTTGACTTCTTGCAGACGGTTGATGGCGTGACTCGGCCGGTCCGTGGTGAGCTGGGAGAGGCCTTTGATCAGGCACCTGGTTGCCAGGATGGCTGATGAACCAGCGAGCTGCTAGGGCCACGCGCTTGGGCTTAGGTCCATCGCGGCGAATGCCTCCCGGCCACGCTGACCCATGATGTCCAGTGCCGCAGCTGACTTCTCGCCCATCGGGCCGGTGGCGTCGTTCTGGTAGGAGGCGATGACCTCGTCGCTGGCCGCGGACAGTTCAGCTATCTGTCCCACGGCACCTGGTGCGCAGTATGGCCCGAGGGAGTTCAGGACTGCCATTGCATCGACGATCTGCTGGAATATCGGGACGGGATCCGCCAGCGTGCCCTGAGCGAGCACCAGATTCCGATGGTGGGCTGGCAGCGATTGCGCAGCCAACATGAACGCCGAGCATGATGTCGCGAAGACCCGAGGAGTGCTGACCTGCGGTCGTGGATTTACATCGGGGACATATGACGGGCCGATGGCCAATTCAGGACGTATGCCGGCAGAGTCCGGTGTCGCGCACGAGCCGAGGCCCGTTATTGCAGCGATGGCGAGCATCCCTGTGACGGCATGTCGAGTCCAATACCGAGGGGGAGCACTCATGCCGGTCCTGACGTCGTTGGATGTGGCCACCGTAGGCAGGTGATGCGCCGTAGGCCATGGCATGCCGAGACTTGCTCGAGCAATGGCTGAGCGGCAGCCCATCCGACAGGAAATCGAGCACGTCCCTTCCTAGATTGACCGCATGACCAACCGGCCGCGGCGGCAGAAGGATCACGGGGCGACAGCCGTCGAATACGGCCTCATCATCGCCCTCGTCATTGTTGGTCTCATTTCCCTGATCTTCCTGACTGGTGGAGGACTGCAGCGGCTCTTCGACAACAGCTCCCAGAACCTCGCATCCCCGACCACCTGCTCAGCCGCGGACCCGGGCTGCCAGATCCCGGCAACCATGACTCCGAATCCAACGTCAACGCCAACCCCGACGACAACGCCAACCCCGACGACAACGCCAACGCCAACCCCGACGACAACGCCAACCCCAACGCCAACGCCAACCCCGACGCCAACGCCGCTGACCCTGTCGGGGACAGTGCCGCTGTCGACCAAGAAGGCGCCCAGCACCCTGACGATCAATGCGCTTGCTGGGGTTACTGGAACATCGAGTTTGGATACGACCTCCGTTGTCATCTCAACCTCGCCCGCGGGCAGCACTGGCGCTGGGGTCACCTCAACGAGTGGTGGCCAAGTCGTCTTCACCGCACCCACGAATAAGTCTGGAACCTTCGTGATCACGTATACGTACGTGAAGGACGGCATAACGGTCACGGGGAGCACCATCACCATTACCGTGACGTGACCCTTCCGGGTCACATTGCCGGCCGCCGGATCAATTCCGTCCAATACGCGTGACATTGCCCAAGTGCACTGATACCAGTCGGTACCGTTCATCCATGGCGAAGCCCAGGGTTGATGCTGCGGGTGGCATGGCTGCGATGAGGTACGTCCTGGCGAAGGGCCGGGACGTCGGGACCCTCACCCTCTATCGGAAGATGCGCTCGCGCAATGCCTGCAAGACCTGTGCCCTCGGAATGGGCGGGCAGGCAGGTGGCATGGTGAATGAGGCGGGCCACTTCCCTGAGGTATGCAAGAAGTCGGTGCAGGCCCAGGCAGCGGATATGGGCCGCGTCATCGACGAGTCCACGATTGATTCCATGAGCCTGACCGAACTGGAGCAACTCACCAGCGGTCAGGCGGAGGCCCTTGGTCGACTGGCCTTCCCGATCATTGCGGACCCGGGTGCTGATCGATTCCGTCGGGCCTCGTGGGAGGAGGCCCTGGATGCGGCGGCTGAGGGCTTGCGGGCGGCTCAGCCGAACGAGACGTTCTGGTACTCGAGCGGTCGCTCCAGCAACGAGGCAGCCTTCCTCCTGCAGTTGATCGCCCGAGCGTTCGGCACCAACAACGTGAACAACTGCTCGTACTACTGTCACCAGGCTTCCGGCGTTGCCCTTACCTCGGTGTACGGGAGCAGCACTGCGTCCGTGGTGCTCGACGATGTTGCCTCGACCGACCTCGTGTTGCTGGCCGGCGCGAATCCCTCTAGCAATCACCCTCGGCTCATCACCCAGTTGGTGAAGATCCGCCGAAGGGGCGGCATTGTCATCGTCGTAAACCCGCTTAGCGAGCTCGGCCTGCGCCGCTTCCGGCTTCCCTCCGACGCTCGAAGCATGGTTCTCGGCTCGGACGTGTCAGATATATACGTCCAGCCTCGGGTGGGCGGCGACATTCACCTGTTCACCGCACTGCTGAAGGGCGTCATCGAAGCTGGCGGGGTCGACGAGGAATTCGTCGAGGAGCGGGCAGAGGGCTGGGAAGCACTTCGCGCCCACGTGCAGGGACTTCCCTGGCAGGAGCTCATCGACGGCAGCGGGGTGGCCAAGGAGCAGATCGATGAATGTGTCCGCGCCCTCGTGCGCGCCCGGTCAGGGATCTTCATGTGGGCGATGGGCCTGACCCACCATGCCCATGGCACCGACAACGTTCTTGCGCTGGCGAATCTCGCCATGTCGCGCGGCTTCCTGGGACGACCGGGTAGCGGGTTGATGCCGATCCGGGGTCACTCCAACGTCCAGGGGGTCGGCTCGGTTGGCGTTTCACCGGCGATGAAGGAG
>JAULZL010000016.1:0-3361 GCA_032117355.1 Candidatus Nanopelagicales bacterium | reverse complement strand
ATCACCCTCCGTCAAGAGGGCCTTGAGGCATGGGGACCCGACCTCGGAGCCCGGGTGCGCCGGACAGCGACAGAACTTGCCCGGCGTCTGGGAGCCTGATCACTGAGTCGAACACCTCTCACCCGGGCCCGAAGCAATGCGCGATACGTGGTCGCGACACGCTCTTTCACCACGCACGATCAGGTGGCCATGGTGAATGGTGGCCGCGACCAATAGCCTGCGCAGGTGTCTGAGGATCCGAGGTGGCCGCGCGCACATTCCTGGCTGCCGTCCGCCCAGCCGATGCCCGCAGGACCTGTCCCCTTGGTGCTACTTGGGGTCCCTGCCCACCTCACCTCAATCAGCAGTACGCGCGCAGACGCAACACCGGCTGCGATTCGAAGTGCATTCGCCCGGTTCTCTACCTACTCAATTGAACATGGGCTGGACATCGCCGACATGGCTGCCTGGGACGCGGGTGATGTTTCGGAGCCGGACTTCGATGAAGGTGAGCAGCGGGTTGCGGAACGAATCGGCCAACTGCCCCGGCATGAACTACTCCTCGCCCTGGGTGGCGACAACTCGATCACGTACTCGGTGATGCACGGTCGGTTCGGCGCGAGTTTGCCGGACGCTGGCCTGGTCACTTTGGACGCACACTTCGACCTGCGGGACGGCATCAGCAATGGGTCGCCAGTGCGACGACTTGTCGAGGCTGGCCTACCGGGGCAGCGAATTGTGCAGGTCGGCATCGCTGACTTCTCCAACTCTCGTGCCTACGCAGATCGAGCACGCGAGTACGGGATCACCGTGATCACCCGTAGCGAGGTTGCCCGGCGTGGCATTGCGGACGTCATGCAGCAGGCCCTCGCGATCGCGGGAGGGGGACCTGCTGGCGTTCACGTCGATCTCGATGTGGACGTCTGCGACCGAGCGGCTGTGCCGGCCTGCCCGGCGTCTGCCCCGGGCGGCATCAGCGCCCACGAATTGCGCCGGGCCGCCTACCTCGCGGGTGCACACCCGTCGGTTCGTTCGGTGGACGTGACGGAGATCGATGCAGAGGCGGACGCACCAGACGGTCGGACCATCAGACTTGGCGCCCTTTGCGTGCTGGAGACCGCTGCGGGGTTGGCCAGTCGCTGACCTGACCGCACGGGCACCGGACGGAGCCCGGCTGGCCTCGGCGCTCAATTACCCAAGCCACAATTACCCAAGCCAGACCTGGCTGTGGCGTAGATCACATTTAGTTCACGACACGTGGGGAATCAATGCGTGGCGAACTCGGTTGAGACATATGAGCCGCCTCGGCTCAAAGGATCTGCGCCGCAAGTTGCATGGGTCGAATGCCGAGGCGACACTGACCTGACAAGCCCCGTGCGTCCGCACGGATCGATTGAAGGAGCAAGAACACATGGCCCGTGCAGTGGGTATTGACCTGGGCACGACCAACTCGGTCGTCTCAGTCCTCGAGGGCGGCGAGCCCGTCGTCATCACGAATGCTGAGGGTGCCCGGACGACCCCGTCCGTGGTCGCCTTCGCGAAGAACGGCGAGGTACTCGTTGGCGAGGTCGCCAAGCGCCAGGCCGTCACGAACGTCGACCGAACCATCCGCTCGGTCAAGCGCCACATGGGTACGAACTGGACCGTCGACATCGATGGAAAGGCGTACACGCCACAGGAGATCAGCGCCCGCGTGCTCATGAAGCTCAAGCGTGACGCCGAGGCCTATCTAGGCGAGAACGTTGCCGATGCCGTGATCACCGTCCCCGCGTACTTCAACGACGCCCAGCGCCAGGCGACCAAGGAGGCCGGTGAAATTGCCGGCCTGAACGTCCTGCGCATCATCAACGAGCCGACCTCAGCGGCCCTTGCCTACGGCCTCGACAAGGGTGACAAGGAGCAGACGATCCTGGTCTTCGACCTCGGCGGCGGCACCTTCGATGTGTCCCTGCTCGAGATCGGCGACGGTGTCGTCGAAGTGAAGGCAACAAGCGGCGACAACAACCTCGGTGGCGACGACTGGGACAACAAGGTCGTCGACTGGCTGGTTACCGGCTTCAAGAACGCACATGGCGTTGACCTGTCCAAGGACAAGATGGCCATGCAGCGACTGCGTGAGGCAGCAGAGAAGGCCAAGATCGAACTGTCCAGCTCAATGCAGACCTCGATCAACCTGCCCTACATCACGGCCAGCGCCGAGGGCCCGCTCCACCTGGAGGAGACCCTGAGCCGGGCGCAGTTCGAGTCCATGACGGCCGATCTGCTCGAGCGGACGAAGGCGCCATTCAAGGCGGTCCTGAAGGATGCAGGCGTCACGATCGACAAGATCGATCAGGTCGTTCTGGTGGGCGGTTCCACTCGCATGCCGGCCGTCGCCGACCTGGTGAAGGCCGAGACTGGCAAGGAAGCCAATAAGGGCGTGAACCCGGATGAGGTCGTCGCTATTGGCGCGGCTCTCCAGGCGGGTGTTCTGAAGGGCGAGGTCAAGGACGTCCTGCTCCTCGATGTGACTCCCCTGTCCCTCGGCATTGAGACCAAGGGCGGAGTCATGACTCGGCTCATCGAGCGCAATACGACGATCCCGACCAAGAGGTCGGAGATCTTCACTACGGCTGACGACAACCAGCCTTCGGTGCTCATTCAGGTCTACCAGGGCGAGCGCGAGATGGCGGCCTACAACAAGCGCCTGGGAACCTTCGAGCTGACCGGTCTCCCCCCGGCCCCCAGGGGTATCCCGCAGATCGAGGTCACCTTCGACATTGACGCCAATGGCATCGTGCACGTCAAGGCGTCCGACAAGGCGACCGGCAAGGAGCAGTCGATGACAATCTCCGGCGGGTCCGCCCTGAGCAAGGACGACATCGACCGGATGATGCGCGAGGCCGAGCAGCATGCGGAGGAGGACAAGCAGCGTCGGGAAGAGGTCGAGGTTCGCAACACAGCCGAGTCCCTCGTCTACCAGACGGAGAAGTTCCTGGCGGACAACGCTGACAAGATTCCCGCTGACGCCAAGGCGAATGTCGACGGTCCCCTCGACGAGTTGAAGAAGGCCGTCGATGCCAATGACATCCCGGCTATGAAGGCTGCGACCGACAAGGTCGCCGCCGCAAGCCAGACCCTGGGCGCGGCGATGTATGCGCAGGCCCAGGATTCGGGTGCCTCGCAGGCCTCAGGTGACGCCACGGCCGACCAGGACGAGGACGTCGTCGACGCGGAGATCGTGGACGAGGGCGAGGGCGAGAACAAGTGACCGAGCAGCGACCCGACGGGGCCGCCGAACGCGAGGATGGCGTTCGGGTGACCGACAAGCGTCGCATTGATCCGGACACCTTCGAGGTGCGCCAGGCCCCCGAGCCGGGCGCCCCGGAAACCGATGTCGCGG
>JAULZL010000015.1:0-7239 GCA_032117355.1 Candidatus Nanopelagicales bacterium | reverse complement strand
GACGACGCGAACGCCGGTCACTCCCGCGATCATCGTCACCAGCCGGACAGCAGGGTCATCAAAGGTCTCAGCCCTGACGACCACTTGGTCCAGAGGCTGGTAGCGCAGGATGTTGGCCTCAGCGTCCAAGGCGCTCGGATCGTGCTCCACGCAGAAGTACGAAGACCAGGCCGCCTGGAACTCGGTGCGGACATCCTCGACAGTGGTGACTTCGGTGGTCCACGTTCCGTAGGAATCGAGATGCCCAGGGCCGCCGGGCTTGCTCCCCGCGCCGATGGACGACTTCTTCCACCCACCGAACGGCTGTCGCTGGACGACCGCACCGGTGATGTGCCGATTCACGTATGCGTTGCCGACCTGAACTCGCGAAAGCCATGTGTCGATTTCGGCGGGGTCCAGGGAGTGAACACCGCCCGTCAAGCCGAACTCCACCTGGTTCTGCCACTCGATCGCCGTATCGAAATCCGGTGATCGCATCAGGCCAAGGACAGGCCCGAAGCACTCCGTGAGATGGAACCAGGAGCCGGGAGCCACTCCGAGGCGAACGCCTGGAGACCAGCAGTTCGCGCTCGCATCCAAGCAGGTGGGCTGAACCAGCCACTCTTCACCGGGCTCGAGGCTCGTGAGTGCGCGCTCGAGTTTCGGAGCTGGCGTCCCGATGAGCGGACCCATCATCGTCGCCGGGTCGGAGGCCGACCCAACCCTGATGCTACGGACGGCGTCAGCCAGTCGCTCTTGGAATGCGGGATCGTCATAGACCCCGGCCTCAATGATTGCCAGGCTGGCGGCGGAGCACTTCTGCCCGGCATGGCCGAAGGCGGAAGTTACGAGATCCTTTATGGCCACGTCTAGGTCGGCAGCCTGAGAAATGATGATCGAGTTCTTGCCACTGGTCTCGCCGAGGAGATGGATTTCGGGCTTCCACTTGGTGAACAGCTCGGCCGTCTCTGAGCTTCCAGTGAGCATGACCAGGTCAACATCCGGGTGGGTGATGACGTGCTGGCCGACCTCATCGTCTGGGGTGCAAGCCAACTGGATCAGACCGACGGGAATCCCCGCTGACTGAAGCCGAGCGACCAGGTCAGCCGCCACCTGCCGAGCCTGAGGTGCCGGCTTGAGAATTGCTGCGGCGCCCGCTGCCACGGCGTGAACCAGTCCGCTTGCTGGGATGGCATAAGGGAAGTTCCACGGCCCCGCAACCACGACGAGCCGGTATGGCGTCCACGTTGCTCCCCGCAGTTGAAACTCTTCGTGGGCGAGCGTGAGATGCGCGGCGTAGTTCGCGAAGTCGATTGCCTCGGAGATCTCGGGGTCGCCCTCCCGAATCGTCTTTCCTGTCGTACGCGCCATGATGGCCAGAGACTCACCTCGACCCGCTTCCATCGAATCCGCCACCGCCGCCAGGACTCGACGACGCTCTGCCCAGGAGGTCTTGGACCACTCCCCCTGCGCACGCAGACCACGTTGCACCATGTCGTCGATGGCGCTGATCTGACCGATGAGTTGAGGCGCTGGAGTTTCGGATCGCTCCAAGGCTTCGGCTATCCAAGTTCTATTGGCCTCGATGGTGAAGTCCGTGTCAATTGCGTTGGCGAAGGTGCCGTCCGCGTTATGCGGCTGCGGTATCTGAGAGCGGTCCTGGCAGCGACGCGGTGTCCCCGAGACGGTACTGCGACTGCGAACGGCGTCGTCGAAGAGCCGAACCTGCTCAAGCCACGCATCTGAGCCGGGAGTGATGTCGAACAGTGCCCGCAGGAAGTTCTCCGGCGCGGCATTCTCATCCAACCGGCGGGAGAGGTATGCGATGGACGCTTCCCTGTCCGCCTTCGCGACCACCGGTGCATACAGCAGGAGTTCTCCGGCAGCGTCGCGGACGGCTCGCGCCTGAGGTGGCGCCATGCCCTCCAGCATCTCGATTTCAATGCGCTGGCCATCCGGGCGAGAGTTCCGCAAGGCCAGTGCCCAACCAACCTCAAGGAGGTTGTGGCTGGCCACGCCAACCCGCACCGCTTCAGGATCACCGAGTTCGAGGACCCTGTCGAGAAGGGCTTTGTAGGACGCATCCACCTCCGGCTTGCTTGGGTACGTTGCCAGCGGCCAGGAGTGCAACTCTGCCTCAACCAGCTCGTTGGCGAGGTTGGCTCCCTTCACGATTCGTACCTTGATGCCCGCACCGCCGCGCCGAACTCGATCATTGGCCCAAGCACAAAGTCGCTCAAGTGCTTCATGTGAATCCGGGATATAGGCCTGAAGCACAATGCCAGCGGACAGATCCATAAACTCCGGTCGATCCAGCACCCGCATAAATGCAGCCACACTCAACTGAAGATCCCGGTATTCCTCCATGTCCAGATTAAGGAAGGTTCGCGGAGTTGCAGTCCGAGCCGCCCGATAGAGCCTGACGAGCTGGCCCTCAATCCGGTCTAGTGAGTCATCCCAGGCGAGGACATCGAGGTTTGCGCACACCGCTGAAATCTTTACGCTGACATAGTCGACATCGGACCGAAGAATCAACTCCTCGACCCGTCGCGCGCGCTCGTCCGCCTCCCGATCGCCGAGAATGGCCTCGCCGAGGATGTTGACGTTCAAACGGAAGCCCTCGGTTCTCCGCCTCTCCAAGTAACGGGCGAACGCCGGATCATCAGCGGGCAGGATGACGCCCGCCGTGTCTCGGTCAACCCGCCAAGAGACCAGTCGCTGCGTGGTCTTCGGCGCCAGCGGTGCCAGGAGCCCGAGAGCCTGCAATCCAACACGGTCGACGAATCCAAGCGAATCCGGGATGCCACCGCCAGTCAGGTCATGAAGCCGCCTTGCCGACCGAGCTGGCTCGTGAATACGCATCACCTGGTCGGTGAGATCCAGCAGTAGATCCCGACCATCGTCGTCGGAAAGCAGACGGGCCAGCTGCCGAGCCTGAGCGGATTCCTGACGCGTAGGGGCGGTCGCTACGAGGAATCCCTCAGCGATTCGCTTGGCTTCCGACGCCAGCATTGCGTCAGCAGTAGCGGTCGAGGAGTCTTCGATGGCTGTCATGCGAGGGAGTAAACCCGACGGAATGGCCCTTGTCTTGTGCGAGGCTGCTGCCGTGGCGGTCGAATTAGTACAAAGCGGCGGAGGGCGCCTGTTTATGGAGCTCGTCGACGGCGTGCCCCAGTTGATGGGTTCGCTGAAGGGGCCCGACGGCCGGTACGCCTACGTGAATAGCGGCTTCAGCCAGCGAATCGGCCGAGAGGCCCGTGACATCATCGGGTCGACCGTGCACGATCTCTTCGCGCCGGAATTGGCGGATTCCTATGCTGGTCAGGACGATTCGGTACTACAAACAGGACGTCCGCTCACCTCGCACCTTGAGTTAATCGTCCGGGCAGATCGGACCCTCGGCTGGTACGTCACAGGCAAGTCCATTGTCCGTGAGCAGGGTCATGCGCTCGGAGTCGCAGCCCTATCCATCGACCTCAACTCCCAGTTGCAGAGCGCGCACGCTGGGCTTGCCTCCGCGATCGCTGCCATGCGTGCTGACGTTGGCCGACCATGGCGGGTGAGCGACCTGACGACACTCACCGGGATGAGTCCCGTACAACTCGAGCGATTGTGCCGGCGAACACTCGGCCTATCACCTCGCAGTCTCATTCAGCGACTGCGCATCGAGCACGCTGTCCACTTGATTCTGACCACCGAGGAAACCCTTGGCGCCATTGCCGTGAACTGCGGCTTCTACGACCAGAGTTCGTTCAACCGACAGTTTCGCGGAGTTCTAGGAATCACGCCGGGTGCCTACCGGTACCACTACTGATCGGCGCGGAGATCCCAAGCCCTAGTGAACGGCAACCGGCTTGGCATCACCAGCGGACATGTCCTGCTTCGACATCCGCACCAGGCTTACCCACAGGATCCCCGAGAAGGCGAGGATTCCAGCACCCCAGGCAAAGCCCTGGGTGAAGCCAGCCACGAGGGCATCCGGATCCGGGCCCTCGAGGCCGTTGGCGACGACGTAGGCCGAGGTGGCTGAGGCAGCGATCGTGTTGAGGAATGCCACCCCGATGGATCCACCGATTTGCTGGCTGGTGTTGAGCACGGCCGAGGCCACGCCTGCATCGTGATTTCCCGCACCGAACAGGGCAGTAGCGGAGAGCGGGACGAAGATCAGCCCCATACCCAGGCTCAGAATGATCAGGGCCGGGAGGATGTTCGGGGCGTAGCTGCTTGAGGGGGAAAGTGTGATGAGCCATGACATGCCGCTCACTGCAAGGATGAATCCACCGAAGGTCACCCAGCGCGGGCCGAAGCGCGGCAGCAACTGACTCGCAACCCCGGCGCTGACGATGACGCCAGCCGAGAAGGGCAGGAAGAGCAGCCCGGACTTGAGGGGCGAGTACCCGAGTACTCCCTGGAAGAAGAAGGTGAGGAAGAGGAACATCGCAAAGAGGCCAACGCCGACGAAGAAAGATGCAAGGTATGCCCCTCCCCTGTTGCGGTCGGCGAGGATGCGAATGGGGAGCAGTGGGTGGCTCGACCGGCTCTCGATGAAGAGGAAGACCACGAGCAGGGCAATGCCGATCCCCATGAAGGCAAGGGTGGTCGTCCCGCTCCAGCCCGCGGTGGTTGCCTGGGTGATGCCGTAGACGAGCGAGACGAGCCCGAGGGTTGCGGTGATCGCCCCGGGGACGTCGTACTTCGTGTTGCCCGTCGCCCGGGACTCGCGAACGAAGGGGATGGCAAGGAAGACTGCGATGATCGCAATCGGGACGTTCACCAGGAGGGTCCAGTGCCAGGAGGCGTATTCGGTCAGGATCCCGCCGAGGACGAGCCCGATAGCCGCGCCGCCACCGGAGAGTGCGCCGTAGACACCGAATGCCTTTGCGCGTTCCTTGGACTCGGTGAAGGTTACCGAAATGAGGCTCAGTGCCGCAGGGGCCAGAAGGGCGGCAAAGAGGCCCTGCAGACCGCGTGCAGCGAGAAGCTGACCGGCGCTGGTCGAGATTCCACCGAGGAAGGATGCGAACGCAAAGCCGCCGAGGCCGATGATGAACACGCGCTTACGACCGGAGTAGTCCGCGATTCGACCACCCAGAAGCAGGAGCCCGCCGAAAGCCAGGGTGTAAGCCGTGACCACCCACTGACGATCAGCGTCGCTGAAGCCCAGGTCAACCTGAATGGACGGAAGGGCAATGTTCACGATCGATGCATCGAGTACGACCATCAACTGGGCGATCGCGATGACGACGAGAGCCTTCCAGCGGCGGGGGTCAGCAGTGATAGCTTCAGTGGGCGTCGTGAGCGACGTCATCAACTCTCCAGATGTGAGAAACACTTGACTTGATCAACTTTCTCCCGCAACCTATCAGATAGTTGAACATTCGACTAATCGCCCTTTGGGGCCCCCGTCCGTCCAGGTTCAGCGCTGCCTCCACCGTCCCCCTGGAGTGAAGTCCCCGGCCCACTTGGCCGGCCTACACGTATATATGCGACACAGCAGACGCAAGAACGGGGTTGGGTGCAGCAGATGGGAGCCGCTCACAGACCTCCCGCAGCGCCAACTCAGGTTCTATGCCGAGATGGCGCACTGAGTACCGGGCAGCAACCGAGGGGGTGCGCGACTGAGCAGCCACGCAGTGCAGCAGCACACGCTTTCCCTCGGCGCGGTAGGCCGCCACAGCATCGGCAGCCTCGTCCATAACCAATTG
Source organism: Candidatus Nanopelagicales bacterium (assembly GCA_032117355.1). GTDB lineage: Bacteria > Actinomycetota > Actinomycetes > S36-B12 > S36-B12 > REEB460. The sequence continues at coordinate 1,555 of JAULZL010000015.1, read as the reverse complement.
GAGATGCGGATTCTGTCGATGATCCGCGTCAATCAGCAGCACGGCGGGTCGATCGGCGGGATCCAGGCCGAAGTGGTCAAGGTCGGTCGCCCCGACCCGACACAGCGAGACGACCGCTTCGATCAGGGGACCCGGAATCGGACGTTGACCGTATGCCGCGACAATTCCGGCGAGAATCACTCCGGCATCATGTGGATGGCCCGCGAGGCTATCCGTCCCCCTTCCATGTGGGTACGACTGGTGGTCTGCATGCGGCCAGACCGAACGATCGAAGCCCATAGGCTGCAGCCATTGCGATTGCAAGCAGTTGAGATGTGTTGTCGGTCCACTCGCCCGGCAGGAAGGCGCCCTGACCTCGCATCGTGACCGGTTCGTCGGAGGGCATCGGTCCACCGAACTCATACCCAGCGCCAAGTGCGTCCGCGCAGGCTGCACCGATCAAGGCCTCGACAAGCCGATCCGCACTGACAGCACTCTTCATAAGTTCCCCTGAACGTCGCAGATGCTCTTAACGTACCACGCATTATCGCAGTTCCGCGCTAATCAACGCTTTGGACATCGCTCCGTGAGCCACTAGCGGGTCGGCGCCATTCCTGGCGCGATCGTCAAGCGGGAGGGGTGAGGGTCGCGTCTATCCCGGCCCACCCCCACGCTGCGGTTCCTACGTGACTCGATGAGCACCGAATGTTCCGGCACGCGCAGCCATTTCCCACGACCCGTCCGGGCTCTCCGAATACGTCACCGCCACCGGAAAGCCCGGCCCCTTGGGGGAACACGAATACGGTCCGAGGTGCACGGTGCCGTCGAAAACCAATTCCCTCACGAGCTGAGTGGCACCGTCCTGGACGAGACCGACCCGGAGGGTGTCATCCCGTCGCCAAACGACGAAGTCAATATCGCCGTCCGCAATCGCCTGCTTCGACCAGTCGGAGTACTCGTGGGTCTCCACCACGCTGAACCACGTTCCGCCGTCCAATTCAATACCGGCTTTCAGCCAGTTTCTCCCATCGACGCGAACCATCAGCCCACATTGGTCATACGGTGACTCGAAGTCGCACTCCAGTCGCATCGTCGCGCTGAAGTCGCCGAGGCACTCACGGAGGTACGCATCTCCGTCGTCAGCACCGACAACGCCACCGGTGTGGCGCCAAAAGTCACTCATCTGCCTCGTGTCCCACTCGAGTCTGCCCGTTGCGTCAATTGCCCATCGGACAGGCTCGGCGACCCAGGTGAAGCCGTCCCAACCGCCATCACTGCTCATCGAGCCTCCTTTGCCATCGCATCACGAATACGAATCACTTAACAGGCGACTGTTGCCAGGGCACAGGTCGCCAGCCGATCCTCGCTATTTCTTCTGATCGCCAGCCTTGTGGGTTCTTACGCACTATGCAAGATGCAATCGAAGACCGGATGAAGTGACCTTGCCAGTTAGCCCAGGTCAGGAGATCGGCGCTTCAGAGTCGACCATCGACCGCGCATGCTGCAGGTACGGGGAAGGACGCTTGGAGTAGACCCCACGGCTGTGGTCACGCAGAGCATTGCCGCTTGTTCTCAT
>JAULZL010000014.1:6967-9333 GCA_032117355.1 Candidatus Nanopelagicales bacterium | reverse complement strand
GACCGGCGCAGGCGTCACGGCATTCGACGGATCCGACGCTGCCGACCAGCCCGCACCGGTGAGGGCCTTGACGGTGAAGGTGTACGACGTGCCGTTGGTCAGGCCCACCACTTGGCAAGTGAGCAGGGGCGTAGCCACGAGACACATTCGCCCACCCGGGGACGCATTCACCTGGTAGTGCGAGACAGGGAAGGATCCAGCGGATGCAGGCGTCTCCCACGACACCGAGGCCGATGCATCACCAGCGATCGCGGCCACCCCCTGAGGCGCCGATGCCGGCGTGGGGGGAGGCGGCGGAGGGGGTAAGTAGCAGGTGCCGGCAGTGACGAACTTCGACAGCGCGGGTGCACCACCGTTGAGCGCGGGGCACATGTTCCACACATACGCGGCGTCGTATCCGTTGGCCACGTTCCAGCCAAGCGTCGTGAACGTCGAATACATCACCATTTCAGCCGTCGTCTTGCCGGTGATGTTGGCCGAGCTCCCCGAGCCGATACCGTTGGCTCGACCCGAGGTCACGGTGTCCCACACGGTGGCGGTGGCGCTGGCGTATGTGCCGTCAAACCTGCCGAGGGATCCACCGACGTTCTCAGTAACGGTCCGCGACGATCCGCCCGTCGCCGATGCGGAGGACGCCACTGACCCCGTCGAATAGGCTCTGTTGACGATCGAGAAACTTGTGTCCGCTTGGCCCGCCAAGCCTCCGATATTCGCGTTGACCCTGGCGGTTCCACTGCCCGTCGCGGTAGCAGTGGAGGTCACAGACACATTCCCCGTGGCGTAGGAGTCGGTCAGGGTCCCCTGCAGGTTGCCGACGAGACCGCCCACGATCGGATTTGCCTGTGCGTCTCCGTCGCTGTCTGCTGACACGGTGACATTGACCGTCACGTCACCACTTGCGAAGGACCGGGTGATGTTGGACGGCAGTGTCCATCCGACGAGTCCTCCGGCGCCTACCTGCACCGATCCTGCGCCTGTCCTAGTCACGGTCACGTCGCCGGTGAATCCGAAGTCCCGGATCGTGCCGCCGGAGCCTAGATAGGCGATGAAGCCTCCGAAGTTGGTGCTAAGTGAGATGTCGAGCCCGGAGACAATGTGACCACCGCCATCGAAGGTCCCTTCCCAGTTCGCGATGTCGGGATTGCCGATCGTCGTGGCCCAGATGCATCCGCCCATGTCGATGTCGTCGGTGAGCTCGACGGTGTCGTTCCAGTCGGCAGAGGTGTCGCGCAGGCGCTGCAGCTGCGCGGGGGTGGAGATGAGGAAGGGGTCTGCCGAGGTGCCCGTCCCACCGGCGTAGGCACCGGCAGCTACGGGGCAGCCCACGTCTGCCGCCTGAGCCGCAGGGGCAGTGATCAGGGAGGTAGCTGCAATCGCGAGGACGCTCGCGCCGAGGACAACTCGCGGGTTCATGTGGAGAGAGTAGGTGACCTATTACTGATATGTGGCATAACGGGCATTCCGTCAAGATGACGTGACGGCCGCTACTCCCTCGCGCACTGCAATCGTCACCGTGTTGGACCTTGCGGCCTCCGCAGTGAGATACACCCCCTTCGCCAGACCAAAAGATACCGTCAGGGTGGCACGTAACCACGGACTGCCTGTAGTCGCAGCAGCCATAGGTCTGCGCCCTGTGCTAGGTCTACAAACCTTGCCACCTCTGACTCACGGCCAGAAACTACTAGCCGCACATCACACCAATTCGGCACTGCAGACGCGAGGCCTGTGAGTGTCGCCCAAGAGGGGCCACTCTTCGGCGACTGTCGCACCTACTCCCAGTGCCAATTTATTTGGAAGTGGGCTCTCGTGGCGGTGAGTGTCACCTGCCAATCAGGCAGGCGTGGCCGCCAACCCGCCTCGACGATGCAGTACTCGATTACATCTTCCAGAAGTACCCTGCCAGTGGGCACGCGGTCTTTCGCACCTGGCCAGTGAACATGCGGTGGTCGACAGAAGTCCCAGTGATACTCAAGCACCCCGCATCTTCCGTCTTGTAGGCGCTCATTGCGGCTGTACTGGCAGGACCTCGTGCGGATGATCCAATCATCGTGCTCTATCGCGACCTGGCTGGTCATGCGCAAGTTGAAATGCCATCGACCGTCGACTAGGCCTTCATCCCGATTGACCGTGAGGCCGTACTCATCATCGGATCGCCAGCACTGAGAGTGACCTTGGCAACCCCCGAGACATTGAGGGCTTCCTGGACGACGAGTGCGAATTCAGTGGCTGCCTGCTTCGCAGTGCCGCGCATGCAGTTACTCAGCTAGGGCAAAGGGGAGGAGCGCAAGCAGATCTCGCACGGGCTTCTCATCGGTCCGATCAGCGATATCGCCCCGCTCAAAGGCTTCAAGGAATGCGATCCGATC
>JAULZL010000014.1:0-6957 GCA_032117355.1 Candidatus Nanopelagicales bacterium | reverse complement strand
AAGCCACTCCTGCGAGCGCCGCTCGAAGAGCGAGTGCGATTCGTCCACTGAGAGAACGTCGATCGTCTCGAAACTCGTCGATGTGGTCATCCCCGTAATGTCCCTAGGAGAAGAATACCTGCAGCGCCACGGCTGCCACGAGGCACTGACACCGGGATGGGTCTATCCACAGCTACCCCGGCTCCTTTGCGAACGCGTCAGCGCCCTCGCACGAGCACAGTGTTCGACCGCACGTCACCCGTGGGAGTCGACACATACACGGAGGCCCGCTTCGCCGAACGACGACTCCACTCGAAGGTCCCATCCATGCTCACCAGGATCGGCGTCGAGCCCGCCGAGTAGGCGCCCTGACCCGCAAGCCGCACCCACGGCACCAGCTCCCCTCCCATACCGAAGCCGGTCGTCGTCCCACTGACCTGGATCCGGCCTCCATCGCGAGATCCCGTGATCACCACCGAGGGTCGACTGCTTGCCGAGGGCGTCACTGCACTCGACGGATCCGATGCGGCCGACCAGCCCGCCCCGGTCAGCGCCTGCACAGTGAAGGTGTACGCCGTGCCGTTCGACAAGCCCGTCACCGTGCACGACAGCACTGACGTCAGGCACGTCCGCCCACCCGGCGAGGAAGTCACGAGGTAGTGCGTCACCGGATAAGAGCCGGCTGACGATGGCGTACTCCAGGAGACGGCACCGGAGCCGTCACCAGGGACGGCCGACACGTCTTGCGGGGCCGTCGCTGGAGTCGGAGGGGTTGGCCCGGGTCCTCCCCCGTAGGTGAACGTGCCCGCAGCCACTGCGCCGCCCCCATTGAGTTGCGCGACGATGGGGATAGCACCAGATCCGGCGGGTGCAGTGACTCGGACGGCGTTGGCACCCATAACCCGGGCGAATGGCACGGTGTCGTCACCCCACCAGACGGCCGTGACCGTGGAGTCATCCATCTGTCGATAAGTCGGCAGCCCGATGTCGACCTGCACAGATGTGCCCGCAGCGCCCGACGCGGTGGCCAGGCTGGCCGATGCGGGCGCGAGTAGGGCCACACCAGATGAATCCCTTGCGACATAGACGACTCCGTCGCCGGCAACTTCGACACCTCCCTCGAAGGCGGATCCGGCAGCGACGGCGACGATCTGCTCTGCGATGAGCGTTGACAGGGGAGCAACCGTGACGGTGTTTGACGAGTTGCTTGTGGCAAAAGCCTTGGCGCCCCACACGGCGACATCGTCACCTCGATAACCGGCGCTGTAGCTATCGTCCCAGCTGCTGGCATTCATACTGAGCAGGTTTCGTGCCAACATCCCCAGAAGTATGCGGCCGCCTCCAACTGCCATCCCGCTGACACCGACCCCCGGGGTGTAGGACTGCGAATCGTCAGTCGCGAGCGACACCTGGCCGAGATAGCCACTGTTGATGTTCCAGCCTCCGGCATAAAGGGTGTCATCCGTGACCACGATCCTGGTGAAACCGAAGGGTGCCCCGATAGAGGAGGCAGGCAACGTGATCGCGCGGGTCGTGCCCAGTTCGGGGGTGAAGGCATCAATGACGGACCGGTTGTTGTAGTAGCTCACGTACACCGAGTCATCAGGTCCAGCGACGATGGCCTCTGCTTGCTGGACAAGATCGGCAGTGCTCAGAGGAGTAGTGGCGCCATTGATGCTCAGCGGCAGCCGCGCGAGTGTGTCGTCTACGCCGCGGTGTAGGCCCACGTATAGATCGTTTTTCCCAACTCCGAGAGAGCGCACGAAGCCTGACAGCGTCACTTCCGTCCACGTCGATCCAGTCCCGGCCAGCGGCGGATACACGTAAAGCTTGTCGGTGCCGATGAAGAGAGTGTCATCGCGCGGATCCCCATCATGGGCATTGGCAAGTGCCATCTCTGTAGCAGTGAACTGGGTCGGGATGGTGCCGATCACCGCATACGCCGTGGCCTGACCCACGGGAGCGCTCTGCTGGCCGACCTGGCCAGCCTGACCGGTGGTGGCTGCCAACACGGACAAGACGGACAGGCTGACCGTGGCCGCCCCACCGCGAAGGACCAGTGAGCGAAGAGAAAGCCTTCGGGCATCCACCACGCGACATGTATAGCAATGATTGATCAGGCTCGCCCGTGCTACGGCGGTGGCCCGGCCGGGCAGCCAGGCTCCACCGGCCCGCGATGTCCACGGCGTCACCAGGCCGCCCATGCCGAAACCCGTCGTCGTCCCGCTGACCTGGATGCGCCCACTGTCACGCGATCCCGTGATTACCACCGACGGTGGACTACCAGCCTTCAGCGGATCCGCACCGCATTCGACCGCACGGACGCATCCGGAGTCTGCACATAGACCGACACCTTCTTGCCCGTACGTCGGCCCCACTCGAAGGTGCCGTCCCTGCTCACCAGGATCGTCGCCGCACCCTCGGAGAAGCCCGACTGGTCCGGGAAGCGCAGCCACGGCCGAAGCGTCCCGCCCATGCCGAAGCCGACCGTCTGACCCGCGATCTCGATGCGCTTACCCTCGCGCGAGCCGGTGATCACCACCGATGGGCGCGGCGCAGCCTCGGGAGTCACCGCATTCGACGGCTCCGACGCCGGCGACCAGCCCGCCCCGGTCAGGGCACGCACGGTGAAGGTGTACGCCGTGCCATTGGAGAGTCCCGACACCTCGCAGGCCAGCGAGGCCGTGACTAAGCACGTCCGACCGCCTGGAGATGACATCACCTGGTACGTCGACACCGGGTAGGACCCCGACGAGGCAGGGGCGGACCAGCTGACACGTGCGGACTGGTCCCCTGCGGTTGCGACGACCGCCTGGGGAGCGCTGGCAGGCTGAGGCGCAGGAGGACTCGAGGTGGTGAAGCTGCTGGCACTCGACCACGGGCCCTCGCCCGCGAGATTCACCGTCCGCATGTAGACCGTGTACGACGTCGCGGCTGCGAGGCCTGACAGCACGTAAGGACTGGTCACCGTGGATGTCGAATCATCGACGGTCGTGGTGTCATCGAGTGCGAATTCGATCCGCGTGATGGCTGATCCGCCCGAGTCATCCGCGGTGAAGGCGATGGACGCCGTCGACTGCGTAGGCGTGACACCGGAGATCGTGGGGGCACCGGGCGTCGTGACGTAGGTGAAGGGTCCGGCTGCCGCGACATTGCCCCCATTGAAGGCGACCGACACCGTGACGGTGCCCGTCCCCGCGGGGATCGGGCCCGTGAGCGTGTTAGTGCCGGCAGTGCGACTCCACCCGGTCGCGGTGACGCCGCCAAACCTCACGGAGGTCACGGTCGTGTCATCGATGGTGACTCCTGCGGGGAGTCCGTCGATCGTCAGCGTGCCGGTGGAGCCGACGGCTCCCGCTGAGGAGCTCAGGACAGGGGTCACGGGAGCTGCCACCCACGCCGTCCGGGCATTGGCATCGGCCGTCGCCACAAGTCCTGATTGAGTCACGCCGACGGAGAGGACGCTCCCGGGCAGAGCGACTGTGTCATCGAGAGTGAAGGTCGCCGGGTTGATGACGGAGATGAGACGACTCATGCGACCCGCGACGTAGACGGTGCCATTGGCCCCGATGGCGATCCCCTGCGGATCGGTCACGGCGATAGAGGCGCTGCTCCCCGGGGAGGCGGCAGGGAATCGAGTGACGGCGTTGCCGGATTCCCGGCTGAAGTAGACGGTGTCGTCCGCCGAGATCGCTACTCCGATCGGACCCTGAGCTCCGGCGAATGCGGTGGTGACGGTGTTGGTCCCCGGGTCGAAGCGATAGATCGCGTTGCCGGAATAACTGCTCACATAGACCGAGTCGTCGCTGGCAACGGCCACGCCGTAGGGGCTCGCGGGGGCGCCCAAGGAAGCAGGGGTCGGGCCGGTGAAGGTGGTGGCTGAGAGCGCGGCGATCTTCTGCGACGACCCGCTGCTCACAAAGAGCGTCCCTGGTACAGCGCGACTGAGTGCCACGGCCTGCGGCTCCGCGGGCACTGCCACCGTCGTGGACACGGTCATCGTGGAGCCCTGGACGACCGACATGGTGTTGGCATTCGCGTTCACCACATAGACCGTGTCATCCGGGCTGACGGCCAGGCCCTTGGGATAGAGGCCCACCGCGACGCTGCCCGTCTGGGCCAGGCTCACCGGATCGATGCGCACGAGCTGCCCGCCGAAGCCGTCCCCGGCAGCGACGTAGATGGGTGCCCCGGGGTCGGCGCCGACAGCCACAGCACGGCCATCGCCGGGGAGGGCGATGGTGCGAATCACCGCGTACACGGTCTCGGAGGACGGCGCCGATCGCGGACTCACCTGAGGACCTACCGCCAGGAACGATCCGGAGCCGTGAGCAGACGTGATGCCTGCGGTCAGGAGGACCACCACAGCGGTCCCCATCACCATGGGGCGCATCGCCTTGGACAACCTGCGGGTGGGCTCCGGATACGACATGCCCTGACCCTAACTTGATACCTCACACCGTGAGGACGAACGTGTTACCGGATGATGATGACGTTCGACCTCGCCGAGCCATCGGGAGTCTGCACGTAGACCGACACCTTCTTGCCAGCCTTGCGGCCCCACTCGAAGGTGCCGTCCATGCTCACCAGGATCGTCGCCGCACCCTCGGAGTACGACGACTGGCCCGCGAAGCGCAGCCACGGCCGCAGGGTGCCACCCATGCCGAAGCCAGTCGTCCGACCCGCGACTTCAATGCGCTTGCCCTCGCGCGAGCGGGTGATCACCACAGACGGCCGCGGCGCACCCTCAGCAGTCAATCTCGCCAGGGGACTGTCCGATTTGCTCCCAAGCACCTACAGCACCGACCTGAAGTACTCGATCGTCGAGGGCAGGCCCACCTCAAGCGGCGCAGTCGCCTGCCAGCCAAGGATCTCCCGAGCCCGGCCGCCGCCTCACGGGATCGTCCTGAGGCAGCGGCAACCGCTCCACCCCACTCCCTGACCCCGTCATCGCCAGGGCCGGGTCGGCGATCTCCGCGATCGTCACCTCTCGCTCGTTTCCCAGGTTGATCGGCCCAACGGGCGCAGACTCCAAGGTCCCCAGCCGCACGAGCCCCTCGATCAAGTCGTCGACGAAGCAGCACGACCGGGGCCTTCTGATGCCAGCACGGCGCCGCCGGGCAAGCAAGGCTAAAGACCAGATCGACCTTGTGACAGTGAGTTGGCCAGGCCATGCAAGGCAAACCGAGCAGCAGATAGCGCTACAGGGGGCTGAAACTGCCCACAGATGTGCGGTGACCTGACGCACTAGCCTGTTACCCGACCTTACCTCGTACGCCCCCAAGACCGGATGAGCCAACGCAGCGGATCCTTTGGCTCTCGCGTACAACTCTGCACTAGCCTCTGTCTGGACGCCTGGAGGTCGTTCGGTGTCCGCGAACGGGGATGACTTTGGCAACTGGAATCGCGCAGGTCCAGCCCACCACTTCGCATCGGCGGTTGGATATCCAAGGACTCCGGGCAGTCGCTGTCCTGGCGGTCATCGCTTATCACGCGGGTCTTCCGTTACCGGGTGGCTTCATCGGTGTGGACATCTTCTTCGTCATTTCCGGCTTCGTGATCACCGGAATGCTCTTCCGAGAGCGTCAGGCTTCAGGTCGGGTGCGGCTCCGATCGTTCTACTGGCGGCGTTTCAAGCGACTGGCCCCAGCACTAGCCCTGATGATCACGGTCTGCCTCCTGCTAGCGATTCCCCTCCTATCGCCTTTCGGGGGACAGCAGCTCGCCGCAGAGACAGGGATCGCAGCGACATTCAGCCTCGCCAACATCCTTATTGCCCGCTCGCTCGGCGACTACTTCGGCGCACCAGCTGAGGGGAACCCTTTCCTGAACACCTGGTCACTGTCGGTGGAAGAGCAGTTCTACCTAGTCCTTCCTGCACTTCTGATCGCATGCTGGTTCCTCGCGCGCAATCGAGGGTCGCGGCGGGCACTTGCCCTCGTCGCCCTCGGGATCCTGTCCGTCCTCTCGCTGTCCCTAGCAGTGCTGGGATCAACCGGTTACTCCCTGGATCGCTACTTCTGGCTTCTAAGCTTTTTCAGTCCTCTCACTCGAATGTGGGAGTTCGGAGCAGGGGCCATGCTTGCCCTCTTTCCCCTGCAGACGGTGTGGGCCCGGTATCCGCGCGCTGCATCGCCAGTCGCCACTGCAGGAGCCTCATTGATTGCGGCGGCACTTGTCTTGGTCTCAGCCGCAACACCGTGGCCTGGTCCTTGGACCCTGATTCCCGTGATCGGGACCGCAATGCTGTTGGCGGCCGGGAACTCGGTAACAGGGGGACCTATTGGCCGGCTACTGTCCACACGTCCTGCTGTCGTAGTTGGTGACTACTCCGATTCTCTCTACCTTTGGCACTGGCCGATCATCGTTCTTGCAGTGGCCACATGGGGACGTTCACTCCCTGTGACCTTCACGGCCGCCGTTCTTTCGGCCGTTCCAGCAGTCGCCGCTTTCCGGCTCGTTGAGAACCCGCTCAGACGAGCATGGATCAACACTGGTCCCGGCAAGCTGCTACTCGTTGGACTTTCGCTGATGACTCCAATTGCAATGAGCCTCATCTTGCTTCGTGGAGCGGAGGCAGCGTGGGGCCTGCCCCTCACTGATCGCCCCATCTATGGCTCGGGAAGCTACGGGCTCGGAACGTGCATGAGGTTCGCGCGAGACGAAGCGACTTCACCATTGCTGGATGACTCCTGCGCACTGGGGGATCCTCAGGGGCAGCGAATGATCTATCTCGTTGGAGATTCCCAGGCGGCACAGTGGACGGAGGCACTGGACGAGTCCGGACGCGATTTGAAAGCGCAACTCCGTATCGGTACGGCCCCCGGTTGTCCCTTCCTCGACGTCTACAAGGGGACTGCCGCAGGAATGGGCGCGGACGATGTGGCATGCCGGGACAACTACGAGAACACGATGGCCCTGCTCAAGAGATTGCCGCCCGGGGTCGTAGTGATTGCGCAGTCTCCCGGATACTGGATT
>JAULZL010000013.1:4837-14322 GCA_032117355.1 Candidatus Nanopelagicales bacterium | reverse complement strand
GCGCTGGAGAACACTTCGTCGAAGGAAGTCCGGATCTGCTCGTGGGTGATCCCATCGAATACGTACTGCCGGATCTCGTAGGCGGGCTGAACGGCAATGCCGATTCTCGTCACGACACCCAGGCTGCCGAGGCCGACGACCATCCCGGCGAAGCGTGGGTCAAAGGAGTCGACTTCGAGGACGTCCCCGCCGGCGGTGACGAGTTGGAGCCATCGAATGCCAGCGGACAGGGTCTGATTTCGGTCACCGGAGCCGTGCGTCCCGGTGGCGACCGACCCAGCGACCGAGATGTGCCCAAGCGAGGCCATGTTCGGCAGGGCCCAGCCCTGCTCGGCCAATAGGGCTGCAAGGTCGCCGAAGCGGATCCCTGCGCCGATCCGGGCTATTGACGTCTCGGAGTCGACCGCGAGATCAACGGGCAATCGGCCCACGTTGACCTGCAGACCGGCCGTGTCGGCTATGTCGTTGAAGCAGTGAGCGGTGCCGAGGGCACGGACTCGATCAGCACCAGCGACGACGGCCTGCACCTCGCCGAGCGACGTGGGCTCGGCGATCCCTACTGACCCGAACTCCACGAGGCCACACCAGTTCTTCATGGCAGAAGCATCCCAGGACGCCTGCCGAGTCCGTCACGTAGCATGTCGGCGGACGAGTCGGCTGGGTGATCGCGGCACGTAAGTGTCGAGGAAAGTCCGGCCTCCACAGGGCGCGGTGGTGGGTAACGCCCACCCGGGGCGACCCGCGGGACAGTGCCACAGAGAACAAACCGCCTCGAGAAATCGGGGTAAGGGTGAAACGGCGGTGTAAGAGACCACCAGCGCCGCAGGTGACTGCGGCGGCTAGGCAAACCCCACCGGGAGCAAGGTCAAGAGGACCGGGAGACCGGTCTGTGCGGACGGGTGGCCCGCCCGATGTTCGCAGGTAGACCGCACCAGGCCACTGGCAACAGTGGTCGCAGATGGATGATCACCGAATCGGCGCTGCGAGGCGCCGAGGAACAGAAGCCGGCTTATAGGCCGACTCGTCCCCGTTCCGGGTATCAGTTCGGCAGTGAGTCAGTTCGGCAGTGAGTTGATTGCATGGCCCAGGATGATGATGGCGCAGAAGGTTGACACGGCGGACTGGGTCATGAACAGGACCTTCGTCCTGATTCGCAGGGGCATGGTGTCGGTCGGGCTGAAGGCAAGCAGGTTCGTGTACGCGACATAGACGTAGTCCATGAGAGCCGGTCGCCAGGTTGAGCCTGCGGTCATCTGCTGCGGGAACATGAAATCCGGGGATTCCTGTCCGCCGGCTCGCTGAATGGCCGGGTCGGCGGCATCCAGCCACCAGTAGATGATGCCGAAGGTCAGCATGTTGATGGCCATCACGTCGAATCCGGCGAAGAGCAGCAGCACTGGCGCCTCGACGGAGTTTCGCACCACGGAGGCGAGCAGCAGGAAGGCATTGGCGACGCTTGCGGCGACTAGGAAGCCAAAGTAGAGCGAGATCAATTGCCGCAGTCGAGGGCCGATGGGCCGCACACCCCGCGCGATGATCCAGACCAGGGGCGCGCCGAGCAGGATGAGGATGGCGACGAAGCCATGCGGTGTCGAGGAGTCGGGCACATGCAGGAGGTACTCCAGGATGGCGATACCGAAGACCAGTACGAGAACCCATCGTGCATCTGCTGAGCTTGCCTTCGACATGGCGGCATGCTGCCAGAAGGCCGTGAGCCGGCTAGCGATTGAAGGTGGTGGTCTGGATCATGGGAGGGGGCCCAGGATCCGCCGCGCGGATCGAGCGGATGACTCCATCCGGACCGACGACCACGGTCAACGAGGTCAGGGCGATGACGCCATCGTCAACGACCACTGCTCGGCCCGGCGCCGGGGTGACCGTGTAGGTGGTCGCTCCGGTCGCGTCCACGACTGCCCGTGGTTCACCTGCATTGCCCCAGCGCATGAGCAGGTCGAGGTACTGCAGCCCCTCGGATGTCGGCACATTCGGGTCGTTGCGTCCGAGGTCGATGACCAAGCCCACCGATGCGAACGGGGTAGCCGCGGTGAGGTTTGCCGCATTCGCGAGCTGCCGCCAGGTTGCGAGGTTGGGCCGGGTCGGCAGGGCGAACGCGGCTGACTGACTGATGGTCGGCTCGGTCGGCCGGCCGATGTCGGAGTCGTAGCCGACAGTCCCCTGGTGTGTGGTCACCCGCCCATCAGGGCAGGTCGCCTTCCAGGAGGTTGACGCGATGCGTCCCCCTTGAATGACGATCCGAATGGGCGAGTAGCGGCACTCGTCCTCCGCCTCGGCATTTCCCCGGGAAGTCGCCGTAATGACGGTCGATCCCCCCGGCCCCGGTGTTTCGACGACTTCCTGCCAGTAGTCCTCCGCCTCTGAGTAGGTGGGAGGCAGCAGCGCCCCGAGCGAGCGGCTGAGGGCCCTGCGGTTATCTGGATAGATGGTCATCCGCGCGTCCAAGCCGGTGATCGCCCGGGTCAACGAGATGCCGCGACTAGATGCGAACACGGCGGGCCAGGCGCCGTAGATGCCCGACAGGGTTGACCACATGCCCTGTGCGGCGTTGTAGCCCCAGGACCCAAGCAGGCGATTGCCCTTGGCCAGCCGAACACTCGTGTACTCGTCGCCAGCAGGCCCGATTTCGAAGTGCTGACGGATCTTTGCGCGTGCGGGCAACGCGCCTCGTCGGCCGGGCAGATCGCGAGATCGATTCGAGGTGCTCAGCACAATGACGTCGAGCCCGTCGATGCTTGCGGCCTGGTACGTCGCATTCACGGCCCGGGTAAAGCTGTCGATGGGGGCGGCTGCGGCGGGCGGGGCCCCCACCAGGGCGAGTGCCGCTGCACAACTGACGGGGGCTATCACGCTGACCCGTACTGCCACGCTGATCCGAGCTACCAGGGAGCGCCGGCTGGGTTGAGTGGGCATGGGCGAAAGGCTACGCCCGGATGCGGTGAATCGTCGACCAGTCCTGGCAATCAGTTGAGGGTGGATCGAGCGGTCAGCACCTCAGTGACGGCGTGGACAAAGGACTCGACATCGGCGTCGCTGATCTCGATGCTCAGGGCCATGAAGCCGCGGCGGGCGATGTACCACCCGCTGTCGAGCAGGTCCAGGAAGAGCAGTTCGCGTCGGCGATCATCAGCCTGGGCAAGGTCTGCCGGTGAGGTGACGGGCCCGGAAACAGGATGCAGGGAGATCATGGAGCCGACACCGGTGGCCGTCCATCTCAGGTGATTGATCTGGGAGTTGAGGCCCTGTCGAAGTCGCTCGCCACGATCGTTCAATGAATTGAGCACCTCGTCAGTGAGCACATCGGTGAGCCCCGCAAGACCGGCTGCCATGGTGAGCACGTTGTTGTTGAACGTGCCGGCATGGGGCAATGCGTTTGCGGACGAGGGGTCGAATCGCGCCATCAGGTCGGCCCGCCCGCCGAATGCCCCGAATGACAGGCCGCCGCCGAGGTACTTGCCGAGGGTCATCAGGTCGGGCGTGATCCCGTGGAGGGCGGCGGCGCCCCCGGGGGAAAGGCGGGAGGTCATCACCTCGTCGAATATCAGCAGGATGCCGTGCTCACGGGTCTCCTCCCGAAGCATGGTGAGGTACTCGGTGCTGGCGGGGATACAACCGGCGGAGCCAAGGACCGGCTCGATGAGGACGGCCGCGAGCCGATCACGATTCGTCGCGATCGCAGCCCTCGAGCCGGCCACGTCGTTTACGTTCATCACGACAACGTCGTAGGGCGCATTGACGGGGGAGCCGCCGCCCGCGAAGGCGAGCAAGCCGCCGTGATACCCGCCGCTGACCACCGCAATAGCGGGTCGGCCGGTTGCGATGCGGGCGAGGGATACGGCCATCAGGTTCGCTTCGGTGCCGGAGTTGGTGAAGCGAATCAACTCGATGGGAGTGAACCGCTGGACGAGGGCTCTGGCGAATCGTGCCTCGTAGACGTTGTGCGCGGCCAGGCTCAGGCCATCCTCAAGGGCGCTCTGCACCGCCTGCTTGATGGTGGCGTTGCTGTGGCCGTACAGCCCCGCCGTGTACTCGCCGAGCATGTCCACGTACTCGTGGCCATCGACATCGACGATCCTGCTGCCCCAGCCTCGAGCTGCCCGCAGCGGGAAGGGCCCGTGGAAGAGCACGGTGCGGGTGTTGCCTCCCGGCAGGTACTCGCAGGCTTCGCGATGCAACTGACGACCGAGGGGCCGGAGGGCGGCATAGTGCTCGCGCGCTTCGTACACGGCCCTGTCCAGGGAGTTCTCGACCATGAGGTCGTTGACCTGCGTCGTCATGAGCGCAGGCTACGCGCCGCCTACACTCATGGCATGGCATACGCCCTGTGGTTTATCGTCGTGGCGTCGTCAATCCTGTTGCTGGTGGCCGTCATCACCGGTCGGTGGAGTGCGCGGACCCGCCGCACGTACATCCCACCGGAGAAGGACGCCCGCATGCGTTCGGCGCTGGCACAGGATGAGGCTGTTGCCAGCACCGAACGTCCACGCGGCGAGCAGTGATCGTAGAGGTCAGTTCAGCAGGGATGACCCGATGAAGTCGCCCGGGCCGCGAGCGCCTGGCGGCATCGCGAACACTGCGCTCGCCGTGTGCTTCACGTACTCGTTCAACAGGTCGCTCTCGGCCAGTTTGCGCTGCATCGGGATGTACTGCCGAGCTAGGTCCCGCTGATAGGACATGAAGAACAGTCCAACATCCGGCTTACCCGAGGAGTCGTCCGGGTTCGCATAGTTGAAGGCGCGTCGCAGGATGCGGACACCGCCATTTGCATGTGGGCTGGCCAGGGCCATGTGCGAGGTCGGGTCGATGAGGGGCTTGCCGTCGGCGCCCTTCCTGGCGAAGTCCGGGGCAGTGAACTCAGTCCCGCCCGAAAGCGGGGCACCGGTGAGCTTGGTGCGGCCGAAGATCTTCTCCTGCTCATCAAGGGGCTCCTCGTCCCAGGTATCGATGATCATGCGAATCTGCCGGACGGCCAGGTAACTACCGCCCTCCATCCATCCCTCGCCGTCTGAGCCCCGGGCCCATACGGAGTCGTCCATGATGCCTCGATCGCTGCTCGGGATGTTGTTGGTGCCATCGCGGAATCCGAAGAGGTTCCGAGGTGTGGTGGTGACCTGATCAAGGCTTGCACTTCGGTTGAAGCCAGCCTGGGTCCACCGGACCTTTGCGCGGCCGTCGGCGACCCTCATCAGGTTGCGCACCGCGTGCATGGCGATCTGGGCGTCATCGGCGCACGCCTGAATGCACAGGTCACCGCCGGTGCGTCCGGCCACCAAGGCATCGCCTTTGAACGCCGGAAGATCGTTGAGGCTCGCGGGCTTCCTATCCAGGATGCCGAAACGGTCACCCTTCGAGGGGTGTCGGAAGAGGGACGGGCCGAATCCGAAGGTCACGGTGAGGTTTGCCGACGGCAGGTCGAGCGCTTCGCCGCTGTCCTCCGGTATCGCACTGGGCCCGCCATTCACGGCACCGGTTCGCCCTACCGGCAAGGCGCTGGTCAGCTGTGCAGCGGCAGCCGTCCAATCACGAAGCAATGACGCTAGTTCGGCGCGAGTCCGGACCGTGGTGTCGATGGCTGCGAACTGCAGGCTGGCCTGAATCGGGGTTGCGATGCCCGCCTGGTTACTGCCGTGGAACCGTGCTCCGTCGCGGCGATTTCCATTCATCGGTCGATCGTGTCCGTGGTGGGGGCGCTCATTGGCTGATGCTGCGGCAGCCGTCGCGATCCCGAGGGCACCGATGCCCGCGGCGCCGAGAAGTGCCCGGCGCGACATATTGGTTTTTGATGACATTTCTTCTCCTTGGTCACGTGGACTGTGGGTCCGGGCTGCTGGGTGCGTGACCGAAGCCTGGAAGGCGAGGCTGAGATATTCCTTGGTGAATCCTGTGAGTCTCGTGTGAGTAGTGAGTCGGGTTCTGGCCAAGGAAGTGGACGTCGCCACTGGCAGCAATGGCCGTGCGGTCGGATTGGGCTAGGAAGTGGGAATGGTGACGCGTACGCGCAGACCGCCGAGTGGGCTGTCGAGGAGTTCCAGCGTCCCGTTGTGGCGTGCGACCACCGCCGAGACGACGCTCATTCCGAGGCCGAATCCGCCCGTTGTCGATGACCGAGAGGCGTCCAGCCGGGTGAATCTCTCGGTGACACTCACCCGCTGGTCGACCGGGATGCCCGGTCCCGCATCGTCAACCATCAGAAGGGCCATGCCGTCGAGCTTCGTGAGGGTGATGGAAACCGGTGAGCCAGCCGGAGTGTGGCGATTGAGGTTCTGAGTGAGGTTGGCGAGGACCTGCCGCCACATGTCGGGGCTGCCGCTGATCTCTACTGATTCGACCTTCCAGTCGATGACGCGGGTGTCTTGCGCGACGCCACTGCCGCCAGTTTCGGTGACGTAGGCCAGGTCACCGAAGTGCTCCCGCACGAGTGGAAGAAGATCGAAGGTCTCCGTTGGACCAGTCCCCGTGTCGATGCGCTCGAGAAGAAGCAATTGGGTCACCAGTCCCTCAAGTCGCCTGCTTTCCGAGGAGATTCGGTCGAGGGCTCGGGTTTCCAGATCGCTGGACGAGCGCGGCTGGCCCTGCAGCAACTCGACATATCCGCGGATAACCGTGAGTGGAGTCCGGATCTCGTGGGATGCATCGGAGACGAAGGCCCGCAGGCGGCCTTCGGAGGCCTCCACCCCACGAATGGCCTCGGTGAGGTACCCAATCATCTGATTGAGGGCAAGGGACAGCACGCCCAGCTCGGTTCGAGCAGGCGCATCGGGCACTCGAAGATCGGTACGTCCCGCGGCGATCTCCCCGGCGACCAGCACCATCTCATCGACCGGCCGGAAGAATCGTCGCACGATCACCCAGGCGGCGAATGCGCCGAGTGCGGAGATGGAAAGCACGGAGAGGAGTAGTCCGAGTCCAAGTCGGTTGAGGCCGGCCTGCAGGTCGTCGATGGGCGTGGCAATCACCAGCAGGCCACCATTGCCCCCAGATTCCCTGGTGATGACTCGGTAGGTGGGTGTCGACTCCAGGGTGAAGGCACCGGCGAGGCCCTGGACAACCTGGGCCTTCGTGAGATCGGGAAAGGGGAGCGGCTGACTGCCGAATCCTGCGGGTCGCAGGAGATCGACCCGGTCATCACCTGGCTTGATCAAGCCCACCGCATAGGGCATGTAGACGTCATCGGGAACGGGTGCCGGATCGCGCACCGCAGCACCTCGGATCGGGACGGTGTCATTGTCCTGCCGCTGCAGGGCTCGTGGGCGTACCTCTTGGGCTGCGCCAACCAGGCTGCGATCGAGGGTGTCGATCTGGATCCTTCGCGCAGTCGAGTACGCGACCGCGCCAAGGGCGATGGTGGACAGCAGGAGCAGTACGCCCGTCAACACGGTGATGCGGGCACGCAGGGTCATCGTCGTGGCTCCTGCAGTTGGTACCCGACCCCGCGGACCGTGCGAATGCTGATCGACTCGCCGAGCTTGCGACGCAGATAGGACACATAGGTCTCGACCACGGTGGACTCAACCCCCGCACCGAGGCCCCATACGCGACTGAGTAGTTGATCCTTGCCGAGCACGAGTCCCTGGTTTTCCATCAGTACCTCGAGCAGCCGGAACTCGGTACTGGACAGGTCGACAGCCTCGCCGAGTGCCGTGACGAGGTGACGCGCCGGGTCCAGGCGCACCTCGCCAACCGTGAGGGCACCGGAGGTGTCCGGTGCCGACGATCGACGAAGCACCGCCCGGACCCGCCAGATCAACTCCTCGATGCTGAAAGGCTTGTGCACGAAGTCGTCAGCACCTCGTTCAAAGCCCGCCCGAGTGTCATCGCGCTCCTGCCGGGCAGTCAGCACGATGACCGGGGTGTGGTCTCCCGCCTCGCGCATCCGGGTCAGGGTCTCGTACCCGTCGATCTTGGGCATGTTGATATCCAGGATTACGAGGTCCGGCGTCGTAGACCGGAGGAACTGCAGGGCGGCGAGGCCGTCACTGGCGCTGTGAGTCTTGAAGCCGGCGAGGTGAAGTGCATCGCAGATGAGGTCGTTCACCGCAGGTTCGTCATCGACAACCAGGACGAGAGCACTCATTGCCGGCCCTTCCCTCGGACAGCCCTCCCATGGGAAGGCATTGCCAACGCCCATGCAGCGGTGGCGGCAGTATCGACTGCCGCCACCCTATGACTCCTTGCTGCATCGACGACTACGTGGACGATCTTCTAGCCGCGTGCGCCATGCAAGGCACTGATGGCATCAGCCTGGGCTTGGGTAAGGGTGCCCTTGGCCACCAGCGAAGCGAGAGCCTTTGCGTGCGGTGAATCTGCCGTCCCCTGGTAGGAGTGGAGTTCTTCTTTGACCGCGCGTGCCTGCTCGCGGGTGATGGTGCCGGCCGTGACCAAACTGCGCACGTCTCGACCCGCCGCGAGAATGGCCTGGCCCTGATCGGACGTGATCGTCCCTTCGGCCACGAGCTCGTCGATCGCGTCAGTTCGGGCTGCTTCGCGGGCCGCCTTGGTTTCGGCCTTAAGGGCTTGAGCCTGATCACGAGTAATGGTTCCTGCGGTGATCAGCTCCCGAAGGCCGCCCCCGCCGGGTGTGGCCTGGGCAATGGCGGCACCGCTGACGGCGAGCACGATCGTGGCCGCTACGGTCGCGCCAGCGGCGGCGAGCTTCATCCTGTAGTTCATTGATCCTCCTCAACGAAGGCGCCGAGTGCGCCGGTAAGGGAAACGATGTCTCGCCCTGCTGGGGACCGGCTGGGACGAACCTGTGAGTTTCTTGTGAATCGCACTGCATCGGGTCAGCCGCTCGCCTGGTAGTCGAAGGCGGACGGGAGGACATCGGAGCCGTTCGGCGTGGTGATCGTCACGGGAACGACCCCCATGCCTGGCGGCGTCCGGACGATTATCAGGGTGGAAGAGATAGACAGGATCGGCGCCTTGATCGACCCGAAGCGGACACTGCGGACTCCGGCGAGCCTTCTTCCACTGATTTCCACCCGTGTGCCACCTCTGATCGAACCGCTCTGGGGCGAGATGCTGGTGAGCACCGGAAGTCGATTGATGTAGGTGAAGGGGGGAGCCTGCAGGCTAAGGCCACCGAGTCCGAGCAGAGTGACGCTTACTGGCCCGCGGGCCCTTCCCGGTGGCGCGTAGACCTCTAGACGTGTGGGGGAGGCATCGAGGATTTCACCGGGACTACTGTCCCCGAAGATGACATCGGTGACCTGAGCGAGGCCGTTTCCGGTGAAGGTCACCAGTGTTCCTCCGGCCAACGAACCGCGGCTGGGCTCCATCCGGACGACGGCAGGTCGTTGGCCGGTGTAGGTATAGGTGAAGTCGGAAGACAATTCGCCGTGCTGATGGCGCAGAGAGATCCGCTCGATGGATGTTCGCACCTCGGGATTCACGGTCAGAGTCGGTGCGGTGACCTCGATCAAGCGATCCGAGACGGCCGTGATCGCGCCAGCACCAGCCGTGCCGAAGAT
>JAULZL010000013.1:0-4827 GCA_032117355.1 Candidatus Nanopelagicales bacterium | reverse complement strand
TCAGGGAGCGGATGATGGGATCGGTCCAGATCAAACCAGGATCTGCCCCGCGTGAATTGACCGCCTCAGGACCCAGCGAACCAGGTCCTTGGGCTGGTACCGCGGCAGCCAAGATCAGGATCGTTGTGCCAGCCAGGGTGCTGAGCAACCGCGTGATCGCGGCAACCGTTCGGTCCATGGCCTTCCCCCTGCTGGTGTCGCTCAGTCACCGGATTCCGCTGCATGTGCAACGGCGGCGGCCACCGCCGGGGCCACGGCAGGGTCGAAGACACTAGGCACGATGTACCCGGGTGCCAAGCCGTCGCCGACTGCATCCGCGATGGCCTCGGCCGCGGCGACGAGCACGTCATCGGTTATGACGTGGCCACCGCAATCAAGCATTCCACGGAAGATTCCTGGGAAGGCGAGAACGTTGTTGATCTGATTGGGGTAGTCGCTGCGTCCGGTAGCCACCACGCGGGCGTGGCGTGCGGCCTCGATCGGGTCGATCTCGGGGGTGGGATTCGCCAAGGCGAACACGATCGCGTCAGGGGCCATCGCGGCGACGTCCGAAGCCGTGATCATGCCCGGTTGTGAGACTCCGATGAAGACGTCCGAGTCGACCATCGCCTCAGTGAGGGAGCCGGTGTGGTGACGGGGATTGGTCCGCGCGGCGAGTTGTTGACGATCGGTGTCTAGGTTCTCGCGACCTGAGTAGATGGCGCCCTTGGAGTCGAAAGCGATGATGTCGGTGACGCCTGCTTTCAGTAGCAGGTGAGCGATCGCCGATCCCGCTGCTCCGGCCCCGACCAGGACCACTCGCAGGTCTGCAAAATCCTTCTGGACAAGGCGTGCGGAGTTCCGCAGTGCCGCGAGAACGACGACCGCGGTTCCGTGCTGGTCATCGTGCATGACCGGGATCTTCAGGCTCGCCCGCAGCCGTCTTTCGACCTCGAAGCAGCGGGGTGCGGCGATGTCCTCGAGGTTGATGCCACCAAATCCGGGGGCTAGGAGTTCCACCGTGCGGACGATGTCATCGACGTCCTGGGTGTCCAGGCAGATGGGCCAGGCATCGACGTCCGCGAAGCGCTTAAAGAGGGCAGCTTTGCCCTCCATCACGGGAAGCGCGGCGAGTGGGCCGAGATTGCCGAGCCCGAGGACTGCGGACCCGTCGGTGACCACGGCCACGGTGTTGCGCTTGATGGTGAGGTTTCGAGCTTCGCTGGGATTTTCTGCGATAGCAAGGCAGATCCGTGCAACACCAGGGGTGTAGGCCAGGGCCAGTTCGGCGCGATTGCGCATCGGGACCTTTGAGGCCACCTCAAGTTTGCCTCCGAGATGGATCAGGAAGGTTGAGTCGCTGATGTGGACGACGGTGCATCCGGGAAGGCCCTCCAGAGCCCGTCGCAATGAAGCACCATCGTCGGATCCGTCGGTGAGGCAGGTGAGGTCCAGGACGACCTCGTGGTGCCCCGGATCTACGACGTCCAAGCCGGTGATCACCGCACCTGCCCTGGTCACCGCAGCAATGATGTCGCCCGATGCGTGCAACTCAGGTGATGTCTTGATGCGAGCAGTCATTGCGGTTCCATGAGCGGCCATGTCGGGAGTGTAGGGAGCGACCGGAATCACTGCTCCTTGAGTCGATCACTCACCTTCTGGCAGGCCCGGCCCAGTGCCGCGAACTCTTCGGGAGTGAGGACGTCCACCAGGTGGGAACGAACACTTGCCACATGGTCCGGGGCAGCCTGGACGAGGGCGTCCCATCCGGTGTCCGTCAAGGCTGCGAAGGATCCACGACGATCCTCCGAACATGTCTCCCGGGTGACTAGCCCGGCATCGACCATTCGATCAATTTGATGTGACAGGCGGCTCCGTGATGCCAGAGTGCTCGCGGCAAGGTCGCTCATTCGCATGCGACGATCGGCCGATTCGGAAAGCCGAACGAGGATCTCGTAGTCGGCCCCGGTGAGGCCATGTTGCGAATGGAGTTCACGGTTCAACCGGTCTGCCAGCAGGGTGCTTGCGCTTAGCCAGGCACGCCAACTGCGCTGCTCGTCGGGTGACAGCCAGCCGGACATGGGTGAATGGTACCTGAGATGGTTGAAAACAGAACTTCTTGACTGAATCTGAGGTGAAGGGCGTCAGACGAGATCCCACACGCGAACTCCGCCCACCAGGCCGGCCGTGTTGGGAACGAGAGTGCCCTTCTCCCCAGCATCTTCTGGCGCCAGTTGCTTGGCATTGCCGCCGCCAACGTAGATCCGGTCAAACCACAGCATGTCGTGGAAGGCGGCAATGGCCCGACGCACTCGTTTGATCCAGCGCTGGTTCCCGATTTCCTTGCGGGCGGCATTTCCCAGTGCCAGGTCGAAGGTCAGGCCGTCTCGGAACGGGCCGTGTGAGAGTTCGAGGTGAGGGATGAGATGTCCTTCGTTGAACAGGGCGGTACCCACACCAGTGCCGAGTGTCATCACGAACTCGAGCCCCTGGCCGGAAACCACGGCGCAGCCCTGCATGTCCGCGTCATTGACCACCAGCGTGGGCAGCCCAAGGCGCTCCGTCAGGCTGGTGCGCAGGTCGAAGCCCGTCCATTCGGCGATCATTCCGGCATCGCGCGGTCCGCCATAGTCGAGCCTGGAGAGCGAAGGTACGTGCAATACGCGACCATTGCGGACGAGACCGGGGAATCCCACCGACGCACGGTCTGCTGGGCGCAAGGGGTCAGTCAGGACGCCGACCAGGTCAACCAGGGTCGTCGGGGGGCACGGGTAGGGAGTGGGGATCCGCTGACGATCAGTGAGCATGGTGCCTGCCGCGTCCAGCACCGTCGCCTTGAGCCCGGACCCACCAACATCGATAGCGAGGGTTCGGATCCCGGTGGCATTGGTCTTCTTCATGCTGGTTCGCTCGGAAGGGTCAGGATCTCCGCTCCGCTGGGAGTAACGACGAGGGTGTGCTCGAACTGTGCGGATAGCAGGCCGTCCTTGGTCACCACGGTCCAGCCGTCGTCCCACATGTTGTAGGCAAACGTCCCCAGGGTCAGCATCGGCTCGATCGTGAAGGTCATGCCGACCTCGAGCATCGTGTCTGCAGCGGGGTCGTCATAGTGCGGAACAACGAGACCGGTGTGAAAGGAGGTGCCGATCCCGTGGCCGGTGAAGTCGCGCACCACTCCGTATCCGAAGCGCTTGGCGTAGCTCTCGATAACGCGGCCGATCACGTTGAGGGGACGTCCGGGAGCAACCGCAGCGATGGCTCGCCGGGTCGCCTCGCGGGTCCGGTCGACGAGGAGACGTGCATCCTCGGCAACTTCGCCCACCAGGAACGTCGCATTGGTATCTCCATGGACGCCTCCAAGGAATGCGGTGATGTCGATATTGCAGATATCTCCATCCATCAGGACGGTCGAGTCAGGGATGCCGTGGCAAATGACCTCGTTGATCGATGAGCACAGTGACTTCGGAAAGCCCCGGTATCCGAGCGTCGAGGGATAGGCACCGTGGTCGCATATATATGCGTGGCCGATCGCGTCGAGCTGGTCGGTCGTTATGCCGGGTCGGATGTGTCGGCCGACCTCCACGAGGGCATCCGCCGCGAGTCGGCCGGCGATCCTCATGGCTTCGATGGTGGCCACGTCCTTGACCTCGGGCCCGGTGTACGGCGTTGGGGCTGGCCTTCCGACATACTCCGGCCGCGCGATGTGATCGGGAACCGCACGCAGGGCCGTGACCTTCCCGGGTGCGAGGGGGGTGGACCGCGTAGCCGTGGACATGGGGCGGAGTCTAAGTTGTCGGCACCAACACTGCCGCGCGAAGGGGACGTTGATGAGCTGGTACTACTGCCTGGTGCACCACGCGGTCGAACCTGACCTGGGCTGCGCGAATGCGGAACGAATGGGACCGTACGCGACGCAGGATGAAGCAGCCGCAGCGATGGAGCGAGCGAAGGAACGCAATGAGTCGTTCGATGCAGACGAGGACTAGTTGAGCGCTGCGTGAAGACGGCGTCTGATCGCTCATGCGATCCGAACGCGTTGGAGGGCCCGTACCGAAGCGGTACGGGCCCTCCAACGTAGGTGCTGGCTATGCCTTCTTCGCAACTGCCTTCTTGGCCGTGCGCTTTGCCGGAGCCTTCTTGGCTGCAGCCTTCTTCGCCGGCGCCTTCTTGGCGGGGGCCTTCTTTGCAGGAGCCTTCTTAACAGCCTTCTTAGCCGCCGCCTTCTTGGCGGGGGCCTTCTTCGCTGCCGCCTTCTTGGCAGGAGCCTTCTTGACAGCCTTCTTAGCCGCTGCCTTCTTCACAACCTTCTTTGCTGGAGCCTTCTTCGCCGCTGCCTTCTTGACAGTGCGCTTCACGGCCTTCTTTGCTGGGGCCTTCTTGACTGCCTTGCGAGGTGCCGCCTTCTTGGCCGGCGCCTTCTTGGCTGCCTTCTTTGCAACCGCCACGTTGCCTCCCGTGTCGTCGGAACTGCTCGGCTGCAGTCTCCGTCAGGAGAACTGTGACAGAAGAAACGCGATAACGCATGCACATTGATGTCGGTGATTCTTTTCGTGTCGTTGTCGTGCTATGAGTCAACGTCGATTTCGAAACGACAATCACATGTCAGTTCGTGCAATTCGTTCGCGTTGCGCGTGTTCATCCGTACGCGCGTCGTAGCGCCATAGAGATGGAAGAACGCATGCTGCTGCTGCAACACCGATGACACACATAACTCCGCCGCTCGCAAGCGAGAATCGCAGTGAGGTCACAGATGCAACGCTGCTGCTTCGCACTTGACCGAGCAAGGGTCCGATCGAATAACTCAGCATCTCGATACCTGCCATGCGCCCGCGAACATCATCAGGAATC
>JAULZL010000012.1:0-6082 GCA_032117355.1 Candidatus Nanopelagicales bacterium | reverse complement strand
GGCATGGTGGCGCGGCCCCGTGGGGCCAGCGCGGCGGGCCCACCGTAGGCACCGTCCACGTGCAGCCAGATGCCACGAGCCCGGCAGATGGCCGACAGTGCAGGCAGGTCATCGACCGCCCCGGTGTTCGTGGTGCCGGCTGTCGCAATGACCATGAGCGGCCTTTGGCCGGCTGCTACGTCCTCCTCGATAGCCGTCGCAACCGCCGTTGGGGGGAGTCGATGGTGGTCGTCCGTCTGGAGAATTCGAAGGTGAGATGCCGGGTGCCCCATTGCCAGGATGGCGCGCTTGATCGATGAATGTGCTTGGTCGGCAAGGTAGATCACGCCGGTACCTCGCACGTGCCGGGCGGTGATGATCGCCGTGGCATTGGCCAGTGACCCGCCCGACTGCAGAATTCCCTCGCACGTGGGGGCGAGTCCGAGGGCATCGCGCAGCCAGGCCAGGCTGATCAGCTCCACTGCCGTGGGCCCTGAGCCCCCGCCCCAGGAGGAGGTCACCGCCTGCATGCCGGTCGCCAGCCACTCGCCGAGGATCGCCGGATAGGAGCTCGGGCCGGGAACTCGCGCGAAGTAGCGCGGATGGTCGCCGTGCTGCTGGTTGGCGGCCGCCACGTTGGCGAGCAATGCGAGATCCTGGTCGATCGCGACGGGTGCCATCGGTATCGGTCCACCCAGA
Source organism: Candidatus Nanopelagicales bacterium (assembly GCA_032117355.1). GTDB lineage: Bacteria > Actinomycetota > Actinomycetes > S36-B12 > S36-B12 > REEB460. The sequence goes on along the minus strand of JAULZL010000012.1, from coordinate 5,404 downwards.
GCGTCGGCAAGCTCGGCCATGCTCGACTCCCTGATCGCCCGCTGCTCGTCCAGGGTGAGAAGGTGCTCGATCACCCGATCGACGACGAGGTAGCCGAGCTCTCGCATTCGCTCCGGGCTCACAGCCAGCACGTCCGGGGGAGTGGCCAGGGAGCGGGCAGTCTCCTCGCTGATGTCCGACATGGCTCTCCTCTTGGCGTGGTTCAAGCGCCGGTTCTGGCGCGGTTCTGGTGACTGACAGCAGGTCAGATGATGTACGCCTCCGGACGCTGCTGGCCACCGATGAATCGATCGGCCGAAAGGGAGTCGACGTCGATGATGGGTTCCCGTTCGAGCACCAGATCGCGCACGATCTCACCCACGGCGGGGGCCTGCAGGAAACCGTGCCCGGAGAATCCGGTGGCATACAGGAAGCGGGAGATGTCGGCGGCCTCGCCGATGATGGCGTTGTCGTCGGGCGTGACCTCATAGAACCCGGACCAACGGTGGGCAATCCCCACCTCGAGCAGGGCAGGGCAGCGCCGCTCGATGGCTGCCATGAGATCGGGGAGCCACTCCTCGCTGTATCCGTCCCGGAAGCCGGGTTGCTCGGCCGCGTACGACATCCCGAACAACAGACCGGGTCCTTCTCGGTGCATGTAGAAGGTGGTTGCCGGATCCAGGGTCATCGGCATCGTCTCCGGCAGCACTCGGCGCAGGTTCCCGTCCAGAGGCTCGGTGACCAGAATCTGCCTTCTCAGCGGCTCAACCGGCAGTCCGACCCCGACCATGGCACCGACCGAACGTGACCATGCACCCGCCGCGCACACCACCAGGCTGGTCTGAATGTCACCGGCGCCGGTCTTGACGGCCGTGATCTCGCCGCCGTGATGGCCAATCCCGATGACCTCGATCCCGGTGAGGACAGTTGCACCCAGTCGCCGTGCCGCACCGGCGTACCCAAGGGTCACTGACTCAGGGCTGCAATAGCCATCTCGCGCGTGGAAGGCGGCAGCTAGGACGTCGTCGTTCACGGTGGCAGGCGAAAGACGCGCAGCCTCCTCGGCATCGAGAAGGACGCTGTCGATGCCCATCGAGTTCTGCAGTTCAACCCCTCGCCCGAATGTTGATACCTGCTCCGCATCGGTGAGCAGGAACAGGTATCCGACCTGGTGGAGGTCGATGTGCTGGCCCGTTCGCTGGTGGAATTCCTCGAAGGCAGTGAGCCCGCGAGCTCCCATTGCGATGTTCAGCGGATCGGAGAACTGAGCCCGGACCCCGCCAGCGGCCTTCGAGGTGGAGCCGGACGCCAATTCCTCCCGTTCCAGGAGGACGACATCTCGAACCCCGGCCTCAGCAAGGTGGAAAGCGATACTGGTGCCCATCACCCCGCCACCAATGATGACCGCCCCGGCAGACTGCGGAAGCTGTCGTGAACGGCCTTCTGTCATCCGAAGTTCACTCCCTGCGCGAGCGGGAGGTCGGTCGAGTAGTTCACGGTGTTCGTGGCTCGGCGCATGTAGGCGCGCCAGGAGTCCGACCCCGCCTCGCGTCCCCCACCCGTGCTCTTCTCCCCGCCGAAGGCGCCGCCGATCTCGGCACCGGACGTGCCGATGTTGACGTTGACGATCCCGCAGTCTGAGCCAGCAGCGGACATGAACACCTCCGCCTCGCGCTGGTTCAGGGTGAAGATGCTTGATGACAGTCCCTGGGGGACACCGTTCTGGATGGCAATCGCCTCGTCCAGGTCGTCATAGGACATCAGGTACAGCAGGGGTGCGAAGGTTTCTTGACGCACGACATCGGTCTGGCCGGGCATCCGCACCATGGCCGGTCGCACATACGCCCCGCCCAGGTCGCTGGCCTGGCGGTCCCCGCCGACGATGACCGTCCCACCATCGGCGACAGCCCGGGCAATCGACTCCTGCATGCGCTCGAGTGCTGCCTCGTCGATGAGCGGGCCGACCAGGGTGCTCTCCGCGAACGGGTCCCCGATCGGCAAGTTCTCGAAGGCACGCTCGATTCGATCGGAGATCTCATCGATTACCGATGCATGGGCGATGACCCGCCGCATGGAGGTGCAGCGCTGGCCCGCTGTGCCCGCTGCAGCGAACACGATTCCGCGGACGGCAAGGTCGAGGTCTGCGGAGGGAGCGACGATTGCGGCGTTGTTGCCGCCAAGCTCGAGCAGGGTGCTTCCGAAGCGGGCCGCCACCCGTGGGGCGATCTGGGCCCCCATCCGCTCAGAGCCGGTAGCGCTGACCAGGGCCACCCGCGAGTCGTCGAGCAGCTCGGTCGCGCTCTCCCGATCGGTAAGAACCAGTTGGTGGACGTTCGCCGGAGCGCCGCACTGCTCGATTGCCCGGTCGAGCAGCGCGGAGCAGGCGAGCGAGGTGAGTGGCGTGAGCTCGGATGGCTTCCAGATGACGCTGTCACCGCAAACGAGGGCGATTGCCGTGTTCCACGACCAGACTGCCGCGGGGAAGTTGAAGGCGGAGATCACGGCCACCACCCCACGTGGGTGCCAGGTCTCCATGAGTCGATGGCCGGGCCGCTCGGAGGCCATGGTGCGTCCCTCGAGCTGTCGGGATAGGCCAACTGCGAGATCGCAGATGTCGATCATCTCTTGAATTTCCCCGAGCGCCTCAGAGCGGATCTTGCCTACCTCGATGGTCACCAGGTCGGCTAGGTCGGACTTGTGCTCCTCGAGGAGTCGACCGAGGGCCTTGACGAGGGCGCCCCGCTGTGGACCGGGAACGGTGCGCCAGGTGAGGAATGCCTCCTGCGCCAGTCGAATGGCCTCGCTGACCCCTGTGCGATCCGTTGCTCCAACGTCGAACATCGCCGAGCCAGTGATGGGGGAGCGGGCAACGAGCCCTGTCCCGGGAGGAACTGAGGCCCCGCAGGCGGCCAGGGCGTGTTGGGCGAGGGTGGCAAGGTCGCGTGGCATGGGAGGAGTCTGCCCGCCGGTGTCATCAGATGATCGTGAGGGTCACCGAGCTACCCCGCGGGATCTGAGTCCCCGCCGAGGGGTTCTGCTGGTAGACCCGGCCAAGTCGGGTGTTGTCGTTCACCACGACTTTCGGCTTGAGCCCCAGCTTCTTCAACTGCCGGACTGCATCGGCGCGGGTGAGGTCCAGCAGGGCTGGGACGGTGACCGGCGGCGGTCCCTTCGAGATGACAAGGGTGACGGTGCTGCCGGAGTTGACGATCGTCCCGGGCTTCGGGTCCACCGAGATGACCATGCCATCGGCGACCGATTCGGAGAACTTCTGGGTAGCCTCCCAGGCGAGGCCATCCTGGGTGAGTGCTTTCTTGGCCGCATTCGCCTTGCGACCGGCGAGCGCGGGAACGGGCACCGGCTTGGGGCCCTTGGAGATCAGGACGCTGACTGCGGCCCCGGGCTGGAGCTCGGTACCGATGCGTGGCTCAGTTCCCACGACGTCCCCAGCACCGATCTCGTCGTCAAAGACCTGGGCGCTCGCCCCGGGCATCAGGCGTGCGTCTGTGATTGCCTGGGTGGCCTGTGCAGGTGACATCCCGGTCACGTCCGGGATCGCGTACCGCTCCGGGCCCCGGGAGACCGTCACGGCAACAGTGCCCTGCTCGCGGACGCCATCGCCAGCGGTGGGCTCGCTGCTGATGATCAGGCCTACGGGTACCTCCTCGTTGAACTCCTCGGCCTGAATCTCCATCGTCAAGCCGGACTTGGCGAGCACCTGCTCGGCCTCCGCCGCCGATAGCGAGGTGATGTCCGGGGTCGGGACCGTCTGGCCGAAGCCAGCGGCCACGTACCAGCCCAGGATCCCGGCACCGGCCACCAGCATGGCGAGGACAACGGAGACCAGTGGGCCGCGGCGCCGCCGTCGCGGCTCGGGTGCTTCCGCGGTGAACGGGCCGCGCCCCCCGCCGGTCGGAGGTTCGGGGTACCCACCGGCCGGTTTCGCGGGTCGCACCACCTTGGCTCGGGATGCGGCGTTCATCCGGGCAGCGGTAGCCGGGTCCACGACGAGGGTGTCTCGATCGTCCTGGCCTTCGCTGAGCGGACGTGGTGCGGGCAGGACAGTCCGGACACGCCGCACGTCGGCGAGGAAGTCGGTCGCGGTGCGGTAGCGAAGGGACGGATCGCGTCGGGTGGACCTGACGACCAAGGCGTCGAGGTCCGTCGGCAGGCCGCGTCGCAGGGTCGAGGGCGGGGGCACGTCGGCGTGGACGTGCTGGTAAGCCACGGCCAGCGGACTATCCCCACCATGGGGTACGTCACCCGTGACCATCTCAAAGAGGAGGATCCCGGCGGCGTACACATCCGATCGGCCGTCGGCATCCCCATGCTCTACCTGTTCGGGGGACAGGTAGGCGACCGTCCCGATGATCATCCCCTGGGTCGCCTTGCTGCGGGAAGTCGACAGCGCCCGGGCGAGGCCGAAGTCGGCAACCTTGACCCGGCCATCGTCGGAGATCAACACGTTCTCGGGCTTGATGTCTCGATGGACGAAGCCGGCCGTGTGCGCCGCGGCAAGGCCTTCGAGGACGGGCTCCAGAATCACGAGCGCCTGCTCGGGGCTCAATGGGCCGAACTCGTGCAGGATGTCGCGCAGCGTGCGTCCGGGCACGTACTCCATTGCCAGGTAGATCAGGTCACCCGTGGACCCCTGGTCGTAGACACCCACGACACATGGATGCGCGAGCCGAGCGGATGCGCGAGCCTCGCGCTGGAAGCGTGAGACGAACTCGGGATCCTCGGCAAGGTGCCGGTGCATGACCTTCAGGGCCACGACCCGATCAAGTCGCAGGTCGGTGGCCTCGTAGACCGTTGCCATGCCACCCCGGGCAAGGCGCTGGTGCACCTGGTAGCGGCCATCGATCAATTGACCGACGAGCGCATCCGGGGAAGCCACCCTGGGAGTCTAGGTTCCTCGGCTCGGCTGGCCTTCGCGCCACGCGCCCGATGGGATCAGTAGGGCCATGGCATGGGCCACTGCACTGTCGAGCCTCTCCTGGCGGGTGCCGTGCACGGAGTGAACTGGCACCCCGCTGGCCCGGAGGCTGCGGCTGACGACGTCCGATATCCGATCGTCGGCGCGCTGGCGGAAGTGGGGACCGTCGCGCTGGCCTTCCTCCGCGACCCACGGGATATCTGGCCGACACCACAGGAGCACGGCGTAGTTCTGAGCCTGAAGCAGCGACTCCTCCCACAGTGACTCATCCGAGAAGTACAGGTCCGAGTAGACAGCGGTCATGATGGTGGCCGGATCGCATACGAGAACGCCGGGGCCCGCGGGGGAGGCCTGTTCAGCGGCGGTGTCCTCGGCTGACCGCTGCTTGGCAAGGATCATGGCCTGCTCGCCTTGAAGTGGCGCTCGCCCATTCGTGGTCACGAAGGACCTCAGCACCTCACCGACCACCGGAACGGTCAACCCAAGATT
>JAULZL010000011.1:0-2533 GCA_032117355.1 Candidatus Nanopelagicales bacterium | reverse complement strand
GCAACTGGGGGGTACCTACGAGGTTGTGCACCACACTCAACTGCTCGACGAGCTAGTCAAGGCTGGTCGACTTGCCCCGGTGAAGAGCGCGACTGGCACCGTGACCTACCACGATCCTTGCTACCTGGGCCGCCATAACGACGTTTACACCCCACCGCGTGACCTTATCGACGCGACAGCAACGGTGCGGGTTGAGATGGAGCGACACGGCGACAAGTCCTTCTGCTGTGGTGCCGGCGGTGCGCGCATGTGGATGGAGGAGAAGATCGGCACGCGGGTCAACCAGAACCGCGCCGACGAGGCCATCGCAACAGGTGCCACCACGATTGCCGTGGCCTGCCCCTTCTGCTCAGTGATGCTGAATGACGCGGTCACCAGCAGGCAGCAGAAGGGCGAGGCCACCGACGTAGTAGTCAACGACGTGGCAACCCTGCTCCTCGAGAGCAGCAGGCAGCCGACTTAGCTGTGTGGCATGTCGATCCAAAGAGCAGCGCTGCGCTCAACTACACCGACGAGCGCCCTGGTTCGGTAATCCGCACCGGCGGGACTTGAATCCAAGGGAAGCGGATCCATCGATCCGTCGTACGCCACGCCAGCTCCGGCGGGTATGTCGAAGATGGCTTGGCGTAGAGCACCGCGACCCGGACCTCGGCATCCTCCGGCAGCAGGGTGCGAACGAAATGCAGCGTCGCACCGCTATCAGCGACGTCGTCGGCAACAAGGACTCGTCGACCAGCGAGATCGGCCAGATGCGGCACTTCGCCGACCACCTTCGGCTCCGGGAGCGTCTCGCCGACATCCGTGTAGTACTCAATGTTGACGTGCCGAACATCCTTGAGGTCCAGTGCATAGGCGATCCCGGCAGCAACGAAAAGGCCGCCGCGGACCACCCCCAGGACAACATCCGGAACCCAGTCCTCACTGACCAAGCGCTCGGCGATCCACCGGATGCCAACGCCGAAGTCTGAGTAGGTCAGGACTTCAAGATCGCCATCATCAGGGGTTTGCATTACACCTGGCTCCGATGGAAGTTCTCAAAGGATCGACTCGGCGTTGGCCCGCGCTGACCCTGATAACGGGACCCGACCTTGGTGGAGCCGTATGGGAACTCGGCCGGGCTGCTCAACCGAATCAGGCAAAGCTGGCCGATCTTCATTCCGGGGTACAGCAGGATCGGCAGGGTTGCGACATTGGACAGTTCCAGGGTGACATGACCGGAGAAACCCGGATCGATGAACCCCGCCGTGGAGTGGGTCAAGAGGCCGAGTCGACCGAGGGAGGACTTTCCTTCGAGTCTTCCTGCGATGTCATCAGGAAGGGTCACCGTTTCGTAGGTGGAACCGAGGACGAACTCACCCGGATGCAGAACGAAGGGCTCGTCCCCCTCCGGCTCGATCAGACGAGTGAGATCCGGCTGCTCTAGACGAGGATCGATCTGTGCATACTTATGGTTCTCGAACACCCGGAACCAGCGATCGAGACGGACATCAACGCTGGACGGCTGGACCATCTCTTCGTCGTAGGGCTGGAGGCCAACCCGGCCGGCCCGAATCTCAGCCCGAATGTCACCGTCGGAGAGCAGCATGGCCCGAGGCTACTCACCAGAGCAGAGCGCGTCCGCGCCGGAACCCTGGCTGGCGATCGTGCGTCCAACGAAGGTCCATCGAGGAGGGCCATCATGCATGCTCGTGCCAGATCGCAAGGAGGACGACGTGTCACTCTGGCAGCGTTACTCGCGACCACGATGGTCCTTCTGATCGCAGGGCCAACGAGCACTGCGTCAGCATCGGCCACCTCGGTGACGATAGCGAGCGATGCCCAGCGGTCGGTGGTCGTCTTTCGCAGAGAGATTCAATCGACCCTCCAGGGCTACCTGGCAACGTACGGATCGCGACTTTCACGCGCCGAGTACACCCGGGTGTCCAAACTGACAGCAAAGGTCGATCGAGACCTGGGGTCCCTAGCGGCCAAGGCGGCCACGACCACCCGACTGGTCCGCAGCGGACAGCGGGCGAGAGCCGCCTCGGCGGCGGCCACGGCCTTCACTGCCTACCAGCGCTCCTACGAAGAGGCGATTGCCACGCTCGCGGAGGTTCAGCCGATCCTGCAGCCGAAGCTCGGACTGTTCGAAGCACTCGACGCGAAGACAGACCTCGATGCCCGCCTCGAAGAGTTCCGGGGTGTCGGCGATCAACTGAAGGCGACGTCGATCTCGCTCGCGAAGCCCTGATCCGTAGGCGCCCGGTACCTGGCGACCCCACCTCATTGGGGGGACGAACCGGTCATGATTGCCGTGGCTGGCGGGCCGGACGTAATCATCGTTCCGACGTCAGTATTCGACCTGATGATCCGCGTGCTCGGAAGCCTCTCCGCAGGGGAGGGCGTCACGGTCGTCCCCTCCCACGCTGAACTGACCACGCAACAATCCGCCGACATCCTGAACGTTTCTCGCCCACACCCTGTGAAGATTCTGTCCGAAGGGACGATTGAGTACCGGACTGTCGGAACGCATCGGCGTGTGTTGGCGCGATCC
>JAULZL010000010.1:0-2352 GCA_032117355.1 Candidatus Nanopelagicales bacterium | reverse complement strand
AACCCACGCAGAGCATGAGCCCCAGCAGCGCGAATACCAGCAGCGGTACGGCATGCGTGAGCACGATCTGCACGTTGATCGAGGCGATGCCGAACGCGACCAGGTAATCCGAGGCCAGCGAACCGATGCTGCCAATGGTCTTGACGTCGACATACTGGCCGACCTTCGCGGCCTCGAGCGCGCTCTGCACGATCCAGCCCAGCAACATCGCGATCAGGAACGCGGGCATCATGAACTTCGGCGGCAGCCACTCCCGGACGATGGGCATCACCGTGACGGTGAGCCCGTAGACCGCCAGCACCAGCGCGACGTGCCAGGCGAGGGGCTCCAACGCGATGCTGTTGACCGTGGAGCGCCCTGTCGGGGCCTGGAAGGCCTCGGGCAGGAACGAGGCCTGCTCCAGCGCGGCCTGTGTGCCGGTCGAGTCTGCGGTCTGCGGATCCACCGGAGTTTCCTGCGGGATCCAGCAGCGTCTGCGTGCGATGTTCACGAGCACCAGCCCGCCTAACACCGCACACAGGATGCCCAGCGTGGCGAAGGTGAAGCCGATGCTGCGGGCCGCATCCCACTGCGGCATCGAATCGGCGTACAAGGCCGCTGTGCCGTGGCCGCCTGCAAAACCGCCCGGCAGCAGGACCATGAACTCGTCGCGCAGGTCGGTGAACACGAAGGTGAGCAGCGCCGTGCCCACGCACAGTACGACGCCGTACTGCATGAACTCCGAACCGAGGTTGTAGAAAAACGAGGTGCGGCTGCCGTGCCAGGTCTCGCGGGTGAGGTGAGTCGGCCGATGCCCCATCAGCAGCGTCGCGAAGAGCAGGGTGATCAGGATGCCCGGGTAGGTGCCGAGCAGGGCATTCCCGTCCTCGCCGCGGCTGAATGGCAGCAGATCGTAGCCACCGGGGCCGAGCGCGAGACCGATGATTCCAGCGATCATCGAGGAGGGGATCAGCATCCGCGACAGCGCCGGGACGCCTGCGCGCAGCAGATGGGCGAGAACCAGAAGCCCCGAGATGAGGCAGAAGTCGATCAGCATGCGTCCCTCGCCGTCGTGCGTTCTTGTATCGGTGGTAGTTGCTTCGGGAGGCGGGTCGCGCAACCCGCCGAAATCCGGGAGATCATAGCCCTTGGGGTCAGGTCTTACCTTTTGCAATATGACCACAGGGACTCTGGCAGATCCGGAGGCAGCTGCGGGCGGTTAACAAGAGCACCAACCACGCGCAGCAGGCGAGGCAATGAAACATGGAAGACCTGACCCCGTTTGTGTGCGTTTGTGTGAACCCGTTTGTGGAGGCTGCTACCGCTCTCAGCCCGGACAGTCGCCGAAATGGCTTTCAATGACGCTGCGATCTGCGTCATTCGTGAGGCCGTCGAAGTCGAAGTCGTAGGTGCTCGACTTTCCCCACCGGAGGGCGATGGCCGTTTGGTTGTCGAGGTCCATCTGATCGACGCGACCGTCGCCGTTACCGTCACCCGGGCATGAGACTTCAGAGGCGTAGATCGTATCCATGGCCGCAGAGAGGGCTGTGTAGTTGCGCTGCTGGATTGCCGTCAGGCCGCCTGGCAAGGCCAACAGGTCTCGAGCCCGCCGATCGAGCGCGGGTACAGGAGAGTTCTGGTTGATGCGGTAGAACTCCTCTGTGGATACAAGGACGCTGGTGTCGTTCGGGGGGTCGTAATCGAGAGTCTCGTTGCGTACCAGCTTGAAGTTGTTGTTACGCACTGTGCGGTAAGAGGTATTGGCCATGACGGCTTTGGTCTGCGCGTAGTTCGCCGGATCGTTCTCGTATATCGCCTGATTCACCTGCCAGCATTGCTCGAGATCCACTTTCAGCACGAGCGTCGGATCCGCACCCTTGCCCCACCAGATGCCGCCATTGTCTTCGCATACGGATTTCGTCACCGGTGTGTGCGAGCAGGTGGTGCCCAGCATGCAGGGCCCATTACGCCCGCCATTGAGCTGGATGTTGAGGCCTCCCTCGGCGAAGTTGATCTTGCGTCGGCTGGTCGCGGCGGGATCCCTGAGGTAGCGGAGCATGCCGACACCGTCGATCCCGCGCGGCGTCAGGGCGGGAACGTCCAGATTGGCAACCTGCCCCATCAAACGATAGACGTCGGTGATGTTGACCATGTGCTCGACGTTGCGATCGGGTGAATTGACCATCGGGCCGGACACGATCAGCGGAACCCACACGCCTGTCTGATACGCGGTGGCTTTGGCCCGGGTCGGATCGAAGGGCAGTTTGACGGTAGTCCCGAATGATCCGTTGTCGCCGACGATGACGATCATCGTATTGGTCGCGGCGGGGTCGTAGGACAGGCTGCCGTCGTCCTGGCGTTGGGCGATACCTG
>JAULZL010000009.1:0-3961 GCA_032117355.1 Candidatus Nanopelagicales bacterium | reverse complement strand
CACGAAGCAGCCGACGCCGGCGTGGTCGCCGACCGCGAACGTGGTGACGTTGCTGCCAACCGCGGTCACGACCCCGGCAATCTCGTGGCCCGGGACCATCGGGAAGATCGCCTGCCCCCACTCCTCACGCGCCTGGTGGATATCCGAGTGGCAGATCCCGGCATACGCGATCTCGATCGCAATGTCATCCGGGCCCACGTCCCGGCGCGGCACGGTGACAGGCTCGAGCCGAGCGCCAGCGGTGGGTGCGGCGTAGGCGGCGACGTCCATGGTGATCCTCTGTCTCAGAAAGTGGGCTTGCTCGGTGCAGGGTGGACGCTACCGGCAATCAGCGAACCGTGGCATCGGCGAGGTCAGGTGTGACGGAGCGCGAGGTCTCGGCGGCGATGATCCCGGCCACTACGACGAGACCTCCGACCGCCTGTATCCAGGTCAGGGACTCGCCAAGCACAATGATCGCGATTCCCCCGGCCCAGAGCGGCTCGGTGGTCGCAACCACGCCTGCCCGCTGGGCCCCGATTCGCCTCAGGGATCCCAGGACGAGGAGGAAGGGTGCGATCGTCCCCAGCAGGATCCCCCAGGTCATGATCGCCCAGACGGGAAGAGCCGGGAATCCGCTGGGCGCGGGCGCCGTCATCTCGGCAAGGACGCCCCAGGGGAAACTCCACCATGGCGCGATCAGGCTCCACGCGATCGTCGCGAAGGTGAATCCCCACATGGTCAGAGAGACTCCGTCTCGCTGTTGCTGACCTGCTTCCCCGAGGATCCAGTAGAGGGCGAGTGCAACGGCGAGTGCCAGCCCGGCGATGAGGCCGACCACGTCCAGGGTTAGCCCCTGCCAGACCTGGGCGACGAGGGCGAGGCCGATGAGGGTCAGCCCGATGCCGAGCCACAGTTGCCGACCGACCTGCTGCTTGCGGCCGAACTTGACCCATAGGCAAACCACGACGGGAGCGAGGAAGGACAGGAGGGTTCCGATGCCAAGCGGCAGTCGGGCGATGGTGAAGAAGTAGAGGAACTGGGTGAGGACGAAGGCGATCAGGCCGTAAGCGAGTAGGAAGGGCCATTCCCGCCTTTCCACCCGAAAGGCGGCCCTGCGCCGCACCGCGAGGTAGGCGACCAGGACGACCATCGCACCGGCATCCCGAAGTTCAGTGAGGCGAGCGGGGTCCAGTCCGGCGCCGATGGCGAGCTTGGACAGGGCACCGTTGAGTGCAAAGAGGAAGGCTGCCGCAAGGAACATCACGACGCCGAGAAAGTCGTTGCTGCGCTTCATGTGGGGTTGGCGGGTCGATCAGTTCGGATCAAGTAGCCAGATGCGCGCACCGCCGACGAGGGCAGCGGCATTGGGGACGATGACGACATCGTCACCTAGTCGGCTCAGGGTTGATGGGGTGATGTGCCGAGAGTTGCCCCCGCCGACGTAGACCCGATCCCAGATGAACACCGGTCGAAGTAGATCGATGATTCGAGCCACTCGGCGCGACCAAAGGGCATCTCCGAGTCGACGACGCTCGTGTTCTCCGATGTAGGTGTCGTACGTGACCCCGGACTTCACCGGTGCGTGGGACATTTCCAGGTGCGGGGCGAGGATCCCGCCGTCGAAGACAGCGCAGCCCAGGCCCGTCCCCAGGGTCAACACGACCTCAAGGCCCTGACCGGCCACTACTCCCGCCGCATGCACCTCCGCGTCATTCAGCACGCGGGTCGGGACGCCGAGGGCAGCCTGCAGCGCGGCCTGGGCATCAAAGCCGCGCCACTGGTCGAGAAGCTCAGGAAGTACCCGGGTTCGCGGCCCGGCCTTCGTCACGTAGTGCGGTGTGGCCACCACGACTCCATGCCGGATCATCCCCGGCAGGCCCACTGTTGCGCGGTCCGCGGACGGCAGTTGACCGGCCAGATCCGCGATCGTCTGAACGAAGAGTGCCGTCGGCAGGGGGTAGGGAGTCGGCACTCGGACGGGGTTGGCGCGGGCGGTACCGGACTCGTCCAGCACCGCACCCTTGATGCCGCCGCCCCCGCAGTCGATCGCCAGGGTCGTCTTCACAGCCGCAAGTGTGCCCGAAGGGGGTGCCGAGTAGGCTTGCCGGGCTGATCAAGTGAGGGGCGTGCCCTGAGGTGGGTCAGCGGGGAGGCGTCGCCTAGTCCGGTCTATGGCGCCGCACTGCTAATGCGGTTTGGGTCTCAAGCCCATCGAGGGTTCAAATCCCTCCGCCTCCGCCAGTTGGGAACCAAGAGCTCACGTGTCCACGGGCCTCGAAGGTTCATCCTGGACCACCCAGAGGGCGTAGGTCTCGAACTCCCGGGCGGACAACTGGTCGAAGTCGGCGGCCGTGAAGGCAATCGCGTAGCCACCGCCACGTAGAACGGCGATGGCCTGCCGTGCAAGTAACGTCCCACCCCTGTGGAGTCGCTCGGTATTCCAGGACGATTGACCATTGACTCGTGTCAGCGTGCTAGCAGCACGGCCCCGATCGGCGTCCAGTCGACCCATCACTTCGACGTATCGGTCGGTGCATCGGACGTACCACTCGCATACCGATGAAACGAAGGCAGCGGCATCTTTAGAGGCCGCGTTGGGCACGCTCTTTCGGGTGTCCTCGAGGACCTTCCTTGCCGCCGGGAGCACTCGCTGATGCACGGCATCGGCGAAACTCTCTCGACCGAAGCGCTGACCCACCCATTCCTGAAAGCGACGCTTGTCCTGCCCGACGAGGACGTGGCGCTGTTGAACGTCGAATAGGGCCGTCTTGTCAACGCTTCCCACGTATCTGATGTCGACTACGGGCGCGTGCTCCCTCGGCACGCACGTTGAATGGGCATCATCAATGGGCGCCACCTTGTCGACAGGTAGCGCAAATTGCCGGTAGCTGGTGAAACCGGACGCCAGCCGTGTCCAGTCTGCACGGGGCACGTAGAGCACCGGAGCGACCGTGAGGCACGGTTCATCCGCGACCGATCGCACCACGTCGCAGTCCTGAGTCAGGACGGCGTACCAGCCTGAAGCTGTCTCCACCGACAGGCTCACGACATCCGTGGATTCATCGCCGACCAGTCCCGCCTGAAGTGCGAAGGCGGATCCTTGGTGCACCGCGACGCCGATGGCCCCGAAGCCGATCAGGTCGCCCTGCTCAATCGACCGGAGTCGTGCTTCAAGTGCTGCCCAGGCTGGTGGGGTCCGCTTGTCAACCAATGTTGCCTAGGGTGTCGCCTCGGCCAGAGGGGTGCTGCGTTGCACCCGCCAAGCCCCCTTGAGGAGTGAGTCACCCCGGTCTTCAAGACTCGGCGTGGGCATCTCGGGAGCTCGCGTTGCCTGGGTCTGCACTGACCTGATCGCACGCCGCCCCAAGGTAGATCGCGGTGGCGCGAATATCTCGGCTCCGGCCGGGGCGCCCTCGGCCCGGAGGGCATGGAGCACCTCACCGATGTTGAAGCGCCGATGGCCGCCTGGAGTCAGCGAGTATGGGATGCGCCCCTCGCGGGCATATCGACCGATGCTGTCAACGCTGACCCCAACCGCACGTGCCACATCAGCAGGTTCTGCGAGACGTTCCATCGCGGCCTCCCTAGAAAAGGTGCAGGGTTTGCAGGGTTCTTGACGTTGGATCTCATGCTGCCTTGGACGGCGCTGAGCGTCAAGATGTCCGTTCGCTCGTGTGGACAAGCCGAATCGACGGCCGTGAGGATCGGCGTAAGCCACGCGGCTTCGCATCCCTGAGGGCTTGATTCTTGACTGCAACCCCCGATTCATGCCGTGGCGCGGTGAGGTCTGCCGATGGCGGGGGTGCGCGTGCCTGCCCTGCAGGTCTGTGTCGAAGGACCGGAGTAGAGGGACGAATTGGCCACGGTAGACTCTGCCAGCCACGCGCCCGTAGCTCAACGGATAGAGCATCTGACTACGGATCAGAAGGTTAGGGGTTCGAATCCCTTCGGGCGCACTTTTGTCACGTGTGTAAAGTTC
>JAULZL010000008.1:0-5228 GCA_032117355.1 Candidatus Nanopelagicales bacterium | reverse complement strand
GGCCGCCGCCCTCATGGCGGCGCTCGATCGGTCGGACGCACGGCTCCTCGCTGGTCGTCAGCAACTCCGCGTGCTCGCTGAGCGCATTCAGAAGCAGGTGATGGACCAGATCCATCCCCCCGTAACTGACCTTGCGCCAGACCCACTAAGCGACCTGCAAATCGATGAGGATCTTCTCGGTGAGACCGATTGGCGGGTCAAGGAGTGGGACGACTTCCTCGGTGAAGCGCTCAGCCTGCCAAGCAATTGGAGCACACTCGCCTTCAGCATCGCAGGCAACGCTGAGGGCCTCGAAGACGTGCGGGCCCATGGCTACGGTCCCGAGCGCCTCGTCGATCTCAAAGACGACTGCGTGACCTATCTCGGGATAGCGGAAAAATCAACGCGCCCTGTCGAACTGGTAGTCCGTATAGATCGAACGCAATCGTCTCGAGGGCCGAAGTCATTCCAGGTGTTTGGGAGCGCCGATGTTGTGACGGAGACAGCGATGGCCAACGGTCATGCCTCGCACGATGGGAGCCTGTTGCCGACAGGTCCCACCGCAGGTACTCCAGAGGGCTTGCCCCAGGACTACCTGGCGTAAGGCCGCACTAGGCGCCGCTTGACTGGCTCGACTCCCCCTCAGCACTCTCCGGATAGCTCTCGCAGCCAACCCCGTCACCGTCTCGGTCAAGACCATATGGATCTGCATAGCCCGTGCGAGTCACCTTGAACCCGATATCGGCGCAATCCCTGTCATCCGCCTCACGTACGCAGGGCGTGTAAGCGTCGCTGCACTCATCACTGAGAGCAACGGTCCGAGCGGATGGCGCCTGCGGAACAACCGCGGGCTCAGCACCGGTAGACACCGGCAGCAGGATGGCCATCGCGGCGAGCAACGTGGCCACGACACCCGATCCGACAAGGATCTTCAGATCGGGCGTCCGACTGCCTCTGAGCAACTTCATGAGGCCTAGGAGCGCCACGACGACGATGACCCCAGCCGCGAGCGCACCCCACCATCCGAAGGCAAGAGTCAGGCCAATCGAGAGCCCGGCGCTAGCAATGAGCGCGAGTGCCACGAATAGTCCCGCCGGGACGTGCCTGCCCGAGGCAGCCACGGAGTCCTCGAATCGCTGGGAGGACACCGAGGCCTCAGGCGCATGCATGAGGAGGCCCACGGCCTGGTCCACCCAGGGAACGGGTGGCACGGCGGCCTCGCGAGGAACCGCCTGAAGTCCTGAGTCGATGATCTCTCGCGCGCGAGGCAGATCTCCCTCACCGATGAGCTGCTCGCGACGCCCATCCGGCCCCATGTCGCCCTCGACTCGCGTATGCGGCATTGCAAGGAACCACTGGGATCGGATGAGGCCAAGTCCCCACTCGGGTTGACGATCGAGGTAGCGACGAAGTGCGTGCTTGGCTCGCCGAGCCTGATCAGTCGGATGAATGCGTCGCACTCCCCCGCCTCCGTTGTGCGTCGTCCACTGACCATCCTGGTAGGCCACGTGCCCACCCTTGACCTCAATGACGGCCACGCCGCGCTCGGGAGACAGCAGCATGAGATCGATCTCGACGTCGCCGGCCTGGCCATCGCTGAAACGGAGGCCGTGGATGAGGACCTCACCTTCCCGCAGTGAGGCCCGCAGAGCCTCCCAGACTTGACGTTCCGAATGCGTCTGGAAAGCAGGACGCTCTGGAATTGCTTTGCCCCCGTACGCCACGGGGAAGACCCTACAGACGCATCAATTTGCTGACAGGATGCGCGTGGCAGCCCCGCTGTCCCGACCCCCGTGGACGGCGGGGCTGTCCCTTCAGCGAATGTCGGAATTGCCCAATATCAATTGACTAACAGGGGCGGTTCCCGCATTCCCTCAATTCGGCCCGGGCGACATCACTAGTGTCCCTCTGCAGTTGATTGCGGCCCGAGTCGCCGTCGACCACACGGGGGATACATGGACAGCTCACGGGGCACCGCTCTCGGACGCCGAGGCGGTCGCCGATGAAGACTTTCTGGCGAGGCACGGCTGGCACGTCTGCCGTACGCGTGGATCGGGCGCCTGCGGCTGCCTCCGCTGCCCCGGGCGCTGAGTCCCGGCAGGCGAACATCCCTCGAATCAAGCCCTTGGCGCGCCTCGTCGACAGTGAGCGATTTCAGATCTTCATCGCCGGTGTCATCATCGTCAATGCGATCGTCATCGCCCTGTCGACGTATCAATCCATTGAGGATGCCTACGGCCCCGAGCTTGCCTTCATCAACGATGCGCTCTATGGGATCTTCCTCATCGAGCTGATCATCCGGCTCGTGTCCTACATGCCGCGGCCGTGGAACTTCTTCCGGTCGGGCTGGAATGTCTTCGACTTCATCGTGATCGGGGCTGTGCTCATACCTGCCGTCCGTCAGCAGGTCACCATCCTGCGTCTGCTCCGCCTAGCCCGCATCGTCCGCCTGATGCGCTTCCTGCCGGACGCGCGTGTCCTGCTCCTCACCGTCACGCGGGCGACGCCTGCCGTGGTCAGCATGGCGGTCCTCACACTCCTGGTGATTTTCGTCTACGCCGTCATCGGCTGGAGCCTCTTCGGCGATGCCCTGCCCGTGGAATGGGGCGACATCGGCACGGCCATGCTGACTCTCTTCATTCTGCTCACCCTGGAGAATGTCCCGACCTACCTCCAGCAGGCGCAGGCGGTCAGCCCCGTCGCACCACTCTACTTCGTGAGCTTCGTGCTCATCGCGGCGTTCATCATCGTGAACCTGCTCATCGGCGTGATCATCAGCGCCATGGACCAAGCCAGGTCGGAGGAGGCGCAGCGCTCCCGCAAGAAGGACAGCGAGAAGCTCCAATCACTGGTGAGCCGAGTCCAGGAGATGCACGATGTCCTCGATGAGATCCAGGGTGAGCTCGAGGGAGTGGGTCGAGCCCTCAGGACTGAAACGGAGAAGCCATCGTGAGCATCGCGAAGTGCCTATGCGGTCGTGACTTCAACACATCGAAACTCAGGGCCTGCCCTGCATGTGGCATGTCTAGCGCCCAAGTCCTGCAGATCACACCCGACCAGCGGCGGAAGGCGGCTGAGGCGCGTCAGCGCGAACACCAGGAGGCGCAGCGACTCAGAGACCTCACGGAGGAGCAGCGCCTCGCCGAGCTCGGGGCTCAGCGTCGTGCATACATCGATTCCGCGATGGCGCGGATGCGGCAGTCACTCGCGGAAGGCCGCACTCCGGCGCTGCATCGGCTGATCCTGATGCCCACTGAGTACTCCTTCATGGGCCAGTCAGGCGGATTGCAGCCCAATGTCATGCTGATGGCCGAGGCGGGTTGGGATGGCTGGGAGGTCGCAGCGGTCCTGCCCAGGACCACTGGCCTCGCACTCAGCAACAACGCGGGGCGTCAGTCCTTCTACGGTGGAGGCGTAGGTGGGCTCACCGATGGCGCATACCTGCTCATGCGGCTCCCGGTGACCCAGGCACTCATGGATTCCAGACCCGAGTACATCGAGACGATCCTCAGCGCCATGAGCGACCTCAGCCAGGCGACACCGAGAGCCGCGGCGACTCCACGCATCCAGCCAGGGGACATGGGCGGTGGAGGAGTCGGTGCTCCAGCTGCAGCAGCGGGGGGCGCATTCATCGCATACGGAGTCACCCGCACCGTTTACACGGATGCGGGCTCAGGCGAAGGGGATGACGGTGGCGGTGGCGGTGACTTCGACTTCGACTTCTAAGGCCCGGCCAACTAGCGAGAGGAAGCACCAATGCCACTTGTCCCCTGCCAAGACTGCGGACGCGATGTATCAACTGCCGCTGCCGCCTGCCCCCAATGCGGTCGGCCCATGGAGGCACCGTTGGAGCCACTGCACCTGCAGTGGGATGACAACAATCTCACGGTCAACAGAGGTCGCGACGAGACGTTCGCGCTGTGTCTGAGCGCCGCGAAGTTGACCAACCTCAAGCACGCCGTAGGCCCGAATGGAATCTCCATCGCGGGCAAGACCTGGAAGCACAACGGAGCAGGAATCGGCCTTGTGATTGCGCCGGTCACCGCGACAACAACAACCGTCTCGATCCGCGATGAGACCGGTCACTTCGGTCCGGGCTTCAACTCCCTCTCGCGGGAGGTCAGGTCAGCTCTCGACCAGGCAGCCAGGCAGGCCAGCGCCTAGAAGCGTGGCGGGCCAGTTCATCGCCGGCGGAAGTTCCGTCATCAGAAATCGCGCTTGCTCCGGTTCCTCATTCGGCGCTCCTTGTCATCGCGCCCACGCGAGGTGAGATTGATGTCCTCAGTCATCGACTTCATCGCGAGGTAGCGGTCTCGCTCCTGCGCGCCCTTGGCTAGCCGGGCGAGCTGCTCGGCCTCCTCCGTCAGGCGTTCCCGGATCGAGGAACCCTCCGGCAGGGAGTCGTCGATGCCGGTGAGGAAGTCCGACAGCGACTGCGACTGCCCCTGCATGAGCCCCACCGCCCGGTCGACATCGCCCTCGAACAGCGCCTGCGTTGCATCGCGCTTGGCCCTGGTCGTCTCCGCGAGCAGGCGGGCAGACGTCACGGTCGGGTTGGGTACGCGACCGGCAGCCTCGTCGCCGGGGACGACGTTGACCATCACCGGCCAGGAGACGACCTGCTGCACCAGGTCGGGCAGGGCGACGTACTCGATGCTCACCTGCGCGAGCTCGTGCAGGCCGAGCGCGGCGAGCGCGGGCACCGGGAAGTGCACGAGGAGCTGGCGCTCCTCCCCGGCGTAGAGGTCGCCGAGCGGGACGACGAGGTGCTTGACGCCGTCGGCGTCGGCCTCGATCCAGCGCGGGACGTCGTGGAGCAGACCGATGCGCTCGACCAGCGCCGGATCGGTAGGCCGGATGCGGGCGACGGCGTTGACGATCGACTTGCTCAGCAGGTCGCCGGCCTCCTCGCTCACCACGGCGATGGCGTCGTCGTCGGTGTAGGCGAAGCGGTGGCTGCCGCTGCCCTGCGTGGCGAGCTCGGCGAGCAGGGTCTCGTCGTACCCGTGGCCGATGCCGATGGTCGTGGTGGTGATGCCGTCAGTGCGGGCCTGGGCGGCGACCGGGCCGAGCCGGGCGGGGTCGGTGATGCCCTCGTTGGCGTGGCCGTCGGAGAGCAGCAGCAGCGAGGCGCCGGTGGCGCTGGCGTGGCGGCGGGCCTCGGACAGGCCGAGGAGGTAGCCGCCGGAGAGGTCGGTCTGCCCGCGCGGGGTGATGCCCTCGATGAGGGCGTGGACGGTCTGCGCGTC
>JAULZL010000007.1:0-2059 GCA_032117355.1 Candidatus Nanopelagicales bacterium | reverse complement strand
CGTCGACCGCTCCGGCTCCATGAGCGGTGGGCCCCTGGACGCGGTGCGCTCCAGCCTGCACGCACTGCTTGACCGGGTGAAGCCGCAGGACACCTTCGGGGTCGTCACGTTCGACGACACCGCGGCGGTGGCCGTCCCGGCCCGTCCCATCCGGGACCACCACGTGCCCACCGTCCACGCCCTGATCGAGGGCATCCAGTCCGGCGGGTCGACCGACCTCTCCGGCGGCTACCTCCTCGGACTCGCCGAGGCGCGACGCAACCTCGGTGCCACAGGCGCCACGGTGCTGCTGCTCTCAGACGGTCACGCCAACGCGGGCATCACCGATCCCGTGCAGGTGGGCGGCCTGGCGGCCAGGGCCCGTGACGAGCGCATCACCAGCAGCACTATCGGCATCGGATCGGGCTACGACGAGACCCTGCTCAACGAGGTTGCGACCAGCGGCAGCGGAAGCCACCGTTTCGCCCTCACACCCGACGATGCCGCCGCTGTCGTCAGCGAGGAGGCTGGCGACCTGCTGAGCAAGGCGATCGTCAATGCTTTCGTGCGAATCAAGCCGACCGATCCGGCCTTGCTCGGTGCGATCGGCACGCTTCACGACGTGCGACGCTGGATCGAGACGGACGCAGACGGCCAGCAGGTGATCGTCATCCCGCTCGGCGACCTCTACGCCGGGGAGACCCGCGAACTGCTCGTGCACTTCGCCGTGCCCGCCCTGGCAGCGCTGGGCCACCAGCAGCTCGCCGAGTTCACCATCGACTACGTGACCCTGCCCGACCTCGTCGCGCAGACGATCACCTGGCCGATGGCTGTCAACGTCGTCCCGGGCGACGAGGCCTCCGGGCGTGTCCCCGACCCGACCGTGACGACTGCCCGGCTTCTGGCCGAGGCGACGCGAGCCAAGAAGGAAGCGACCGAGGCCCTGCGCCATGGCGACTCCGACACTGCCTCCCGACTCATGTCGGAGCAGTCCGACCGTCTCGGCGCAGCGATGCTGGGGATTCCCGCTTCGGCACCAGACTCGGCTGAACTGCGCGCGCGACTCGGCGAGGAGCAGGAGCAACTCGACAAGCTCGCCCGCGGCGCCCGCGAGCAGGACGCCTTCCGGTCGCGCAAGTCATTCATGGAGGACGTCGCCATGGAGTCGCGCGGACGCAACGACAAGATCCGCCGAGACCGCAGCCGCGAGAAGCGCGACTTCTGACGGCTGAAGCCGTCCGAGTCACTCCCGCGACCGCGGGACGTGAGGGTTAACCGCGAAGGTCCGGGGGAGTTGTGCGTCGGGGATTGGCGGTAGATTCGGGTCTCTGAGCCAGGTCCTCGCTGCGGTCTTGCCTGGGGTCCGATGCAGCCACTGCTCACCACGATCGTGCAATTGCGCGTTGAGCCCGACGAACAGAGGCGCGTCTTCGGCATCCAGACGGCGACCTTCTACGTAGCGCCACCCGCGGCGATGTTCCTCGCCGGCGTTCTCGCGGAGAACTTCGGCATCGAGCCCGTGCTCCTCGGGATCGCGGGGCTGCTGGTGCTCACCGCACTCGGGGTGATGAGGGTCAAGAGCCTGCGCGATATCGACTCCGATCGCGTCGGCTAGTGGTCCTGTCTCAGCGGTAGCTGGGTATCCCAAGGTCGCCTGGGGTATGGCTGGCCTTCGCGTCGTCCCTTCGCATAGCTACCACCGCGCGCAGCCAGACCTGATCCGGCGAGCAGCCTCGGTCGAAGCTCGGAATGCGCTAGTCGTGCTGATCGCGTCGGGCACGCGAATGCTGACGACGGGGGTGCACGGTCTGCACCCCCTGGCGTGCAGGGGGTGATGTGGAAGTGGGATTTCGTGAGGGGATCTCACAGTTCACGGAACTTGCTGGTCGCGCTCTGCCAGTCTCGCCCCGCTACCAACCAAGTGGAACAAGGCCTGCCATCCGGGGGCGTTGTTCCATTTCGCCCCGGTTCAGAAGGCCCTCGCGGAGGGGTCTGTTGACAGGCATATTGACGATGGACGGATCGCGTTGTGCGCGTCCGCTGGTGCCCGCGATTCTGGGCGGTGCCTCCCGGATCTCGG
>JAULZL010000006.1:0-16275 GCA_032117355.1 Candidatus Nanopelagicales bacterium | reverse complement strand
GCCGACCGTGACGGAACCAAGGGCAACAACAGCGAACAGGAAACCCACCAACTGGGCGAACCTGGGCGGTGCGGCGTCCTCAAGGTCTGTCGGCGGGGCCAGCCGCGGCTGGATCAACGATCGGAAAACCAGTCCATAGGGCTGCGCCTGCAGACCGACGAAGGCACCGAGGGCAAAGACAGTGGTCTGCCAGGCAACAAGTGCGGTGCCAAGACCCGAGCCAACCAAGATCAGGCTCGCGGCAAGGACAACGGTGGTGATCGATGCGCCGAAGCGTGGGCCGCGGGGGTCAATTTCAAGGCGTGGATTGCAGGTCACGACGGTCATGTGCCGAACCGTAGCCCAGTACACGACCTTTGTCTACAATGATGGTAGACATAACTGACAACTCCATGCAGCTGCAAGGAGTCCGCACCTAGGAAATGATCTCGCCAAGGGCTGCAATGACATCCGCCTTGCGAGGCAGTCCGCTGGCCCGCTTAACGATGGCACCCGATCCATCGAGGATCAACACCGTCGGGGTGCGACGAATATCCAGCCGACGCACCAAGTCCAGGTGTGCCTCGGCGTCGATCTCTACATGGGCCGTGCCGTCCACCATGCCGGAAACCTCGTCCAGGATCCGCCGCGTGGCCCGACACGGCTGACAGAAGGCGGTGGAGAACTGAACCAAGGTCGCGCGAGTCCCAAGCGAGGCCCCGAGGATCTCCTCGCTCAACACCTCGCCGCCGTGCTCGGCCCTACTCGCCGAGCGGAGGTTCACCGGCGGTGCGTCATCCGCAACCGGACGGACCGGTAGGTCACGAATCTCGCCATCGGTGCGTCGACGCCACAGTCCGAACAGCGTGGCGGCGACGAGGACAGCAGCACAGACAATCAGCCCGGTCGTCATGAAGTGAGCCAACGCTCGGGCACCGCAAATCGTTCCCCGAGTCCCCAACGCGCTATCGACTCCACGGTCTCCTCATCAATCGCCGCCTCCGCATGGCCGAAACCGGGAATCAGCCACATGTCCGCCTCGCTGCAGCCCTCGGCGGCTCGGTGCAGTGCGCGTGGATGCTCAAGCGGGAAGTAATGATCGGCCGCGCCATGCACCACGAGGAATGGGATACCGGCAAGCAGCGCGGCCGCCTCCGCCGGCTGAAGGGGCGGCGGTGTAGGCCACCCGGCCCCGCTGATTCGAGTCCCCCGTGCCCGCATGGCGGCACGACCCGGCCGAGTGAGCACCAAGTGGTGAACCAGCCGCATAACCCTCGTCCCCCGGTAGAACCAATAGGCCGGGCCGCTCACACAGACCAGGGCATCGACCGAGTTCGTGCCTATCGCCGCCTGCCGGACTGCGACCGACGCCCCCATCGAGAAACCCACCATGACCACTCGGTCGTAGCCCAGTTCCCGTGCCCATCCAACTGCGCAATCGGCATCCAGGACCTCGGCATCACCGACCGTTGAGAGCCCACCGGACCGGCCGTGACCGCGCATGTCGATCGCGATCACTCCCCCGTGGCTGGCCAACTGCTCAACTATCCGCCAGACCCGGGGCTGGCGCCAGTGCCCGGTAAACCCGTGGAGGACCACAAAGGCGGTAGTCGGGGACGGCGTAGCCCGGTCTGTCGATCCGGCAGTCGACCCCGCTGTCGCCCCCGAGGTCGATCCCGCCGTCGACCGCAGGCAGGGGAGGTGGACGGCATCGATGCGGAC
The DNA here is from genome assembly GCA_032117355.1 of Candidatus Nanopelagicales bacterium. Taxonomy (GTDB): domain Bacteria; phylum Actinomycetota; class Actinomycetes; order S36-B12; family S36-B12; genus REEB460. Next base: position 14,574 of record JAULZL010000006.1, on the reverse strand, counting down.
GCCGTCTGACGTGACCAGGGTCAACCTCTGCTCAGTGGCGGCCGAGACGTCCATCGCCTCATTCTCGCTCAAGCAGGGCGGCTGTCCGTACCTTCGTGGCCGCCCAGCAACCCCATAGGCACGAGCCGTCATCCCCGTTAGGCTGCCCTCCGGAGGTGAAGGGCCGTGCGAATCCTGCTGCTTACCCGGGCGATGGAAGCATCGGCCGAGGTTCTCCCCGCACTGGGGCTGCTCACTCACCATGTGCGCACCGCGACGGCCGAGCCGACCGCCCTCCTTGATGCCCCCTCATGCGATGCCCTTCTCATCGACGGTCGACGCGATCTACCCGCCGTTCGCGGACTCACCCGGCTGATTCGACAAACCGGTGTCGACACGCCCGTCATCCTGGTGACGACCGAGGGCGGCCTCGCAGCCGTGCAGTGGGACTGGGGCATGGACGATGTCCTGCTGAACACCTCGTCACCTGCGGAGGTAGAGGCCCGCCTTCGGTTGGCGGTCAGTCGCGTCCACGAGGCGGTTGGAGCGACGGCCGACGAGCCTGAGGAGATCCGCAGCGGCGAGTTGATGATCGATGAAGCCTCGTACACCGCCAAACTCAAGGGCCGCACCCTGGATTTGACCTTCAAGGAGTTTGAGCTCCTGAAGTTCCTCGCACAGCATCCCGGGCGGGTGTTCACCCGAGCCGTCCTGCTCCAGGAGGTGTGGGGCTACGACTTCTTCGGCGGTACCCGCACCGTGGATGTCCACGTCCGTCGCCTTCGCGCCAAACTCGGTGTCGAGTACGAGGCCCTGATCGGGACGGTTCGCAACGTTGGCTACCGGTTCGTCCCCCAACGCACCGACGATCAGACGCGCGCAACCCTGGGTGCGGATGAGCTCACCGACAGTCCCACCGCGTAGGGATTCGATCATCATGGCCACATCCGACGTGGCACACGTGATCGTGGCCGATCGTCTCGATGCAGATCAGACTCAGTCCGCCTGCGAGCTCGTCGACCGAGTTACCGACATCGACGGGGTTCATCCGCTCTCCGAGCATGTTTGGCTGCACCTGCGCCACGGCGGCGACCCACGCGGCCGCCATGTGCTCGCGTTCGACCCCGCAGGAATTCTCATCGGATACGGGCACCTGGACACCACCGATGAGGTCGAGGGACCGAGCGGAGAGGTCGTGGTTGACCCGGATCACCGACGCCGCGGAGTTGGGGCACGAATGATTGACACGATGCTAGGCGCCTCGGGAGGCGCGCCACTTCGCCTTTGGGCCCACGGGCAGCAGGCCGCCGCCGGTGAATGGGCTCGCTCCATGGGGTTCAGCAGTTCGCGCATTCTGTGGCAGATGCGCCGTTCACTGCGTGCGCCCCTGGCTCCCGTCCATCTACCCGATGGGGTGACCCTGCGAGCCTTCATTCCGGGCACGGACGATGACACGTGGGTCGCGCTCAACACCCGCGCCTTCGCCGATCATCCCGAGCAGGGGCAGTGGACCGTCGCGGACCTGCGGCGACGAATTGCCGAGCCGTGGTTCTCATCGGACGGCTTCTTGATCGCTGAGGCACAGGAATCCGGTCACGCCACCATGGTTGGCTTCCACTGGACCAAGGTGCATGGAGCACACCAACACGCAGGCCACGGGCACGAGGCAATTGGTGAGGTATACGTCATCGGCGTGGATCCTGCGTGGCAGGGCCGCGGACTTGGCCGCTCGCTGACCCTTGCAGGTCTGCACCACCTTCGATCCCTGGGCCTGTCACAGGCGATGCTGTACGTCGAGGCATCCAACACCTCCGCAATCGCCCTGTACGAATCACTCGGCTTCGCCCGTTGGGATGTGGACGTTCTCTATCAGCACCCGGGTCGGCCGTAGGATCGCTCACACCGCCGAGTTTGATTCCACGGCCGTTCCGCGGGCAGCACTGTGGGAGCATCCATTCGTGAGCAGTGACACTTTCCCGGCACCCGACCTGGTACCCGACCTGACGTCAGACACCGCCAGCCGGGCACTGCCCGAGGACCGATTCCTGGATCGCGAACTCTCCTGGCTCGCCTTCAACCAGAGGGTTCTCGAATTGGCCGAGGACAAGAGCCTGCCAACCCTGGAGCGCGCGAAGTTCCTCGCCATCTTCGCAAGCAACCTCGACGAGTTCTTCATGGTTCGGGTGGCTGGCCTCAAGCGACGGATCGCCACCGGGATCGCCGTGCGGGCCGCAAGCGGGAAGAATCCCAGGGAGGTCCTCGAGGACATCTGGGGGCGGGCTCACTCCCTACAACGTGAACACGCAACGGTATTCCACGATGAGGTTCTACCGGCCCTCTCGCGGGCCGGCATCCATCTGCTGCGGTACGACCAGCTCACCGAGGATGAGCGCAATGAAATGGTGCGGTTCTTCGATGCCCAGGTCTTCCCTGTCCTAACTCCGCTGGCGGTCGACCCCTCGCACCCATTCCCCTACATCAGCGGCCTGTCCCTGAACCTTGCCGTTGTCGTGCGCAATCCGAATAACGGCAACGAACTCTTCGCCCGAGTCAAGGTGCCCCCGTCCCTGCCTCGGTTCGTCGCGCTCGGCAATCAACGTTTCGTGCCACTTGAGGACGTCATCGCAGCCCACCTCCACGCACTGTTTCCCGGGATGGAGGTCTCCCAGCATCACTACTTCCGAGTGACGCGCAATGAGGACGTCGAAGTCGAGGAGGACGACGCGGAGAACCTCCTGCTCGCACTTGAGCGCGAACTGATGCGTCGTCGGTTCGGCCCACCCGTGCGGCTCGAGGTCGACGAGACGATCGACCCCCATGTACTTCAACTGCTTGTCAGCGAACTCGATGTCACCGAACCTGAGGTCTTCAAGGTTCCGAGCCCGCTTGACCTCACCGGGCTATGGACCTTCGTTGGACTCAACCGCGAGGACCTCAAGCAGGCAACCTTCGTACCCAAGACTTCCCGACAACTGACCACCATCGAATCCTCTACCGCGCCCGACGTCCTCGCCAGCGTCCGCGAGCACGACGTCCTGCTGCACCACCCGTATGACTCCTTCTCAACAAGCGTCCAACTCTTCCTCGAGCAGGCAGCGAGCGACCCGAACGTCCTGGCCATAAAGCAGACCCTCTACCGAACGTCCGGGGATTCACCCATCGTCGATGCCCTGATCGCGGCCGCCGTCAACGGCAAGCAAGTGCTGGCGATCGTGGAAATCAAGGCGCGCTTTGACGAGCAGAACAACATCGACTGGGGCCGCAAGCTGGAAGAGGCCGGCGTCCACGTCGTTTACGGCCTCGTTGGCCTCAAGACGCACAGCAAGCTGTCCATGGTCGTAAGAAATGACGGGGATCAACTTCGCCGGTATTGCCACATCGGAACGGGCAACTACCACCCGAAGACCGCTCGCATGTACGAGGACTTCGGATTGCTCACCTGCAGTCCCGACGTGGGCGATGACATCTCAAACCTCTTCAATGTTCTATCCGGCTACTCACTGAACACCGAGTACGCCCGCCTGCTCGTCGCACCGCACTCCATTCGAACCGGCCTGATCGAAAGAATTGACCGCGAGGTGGCACATCACCGAGAGGGTCGACCCGCTCGGATCCGATTCAAGAGCAATGCGGTCGTCGACGAACGATTGATTGACGCCCTCTACCGAGCCTCGCGTGCGGGTGTCCCGATCGACATCTGGGTTCGCGGAATCTGTGCCCTTCGACCGGGAATCCCCGGTATGAGTGATCGAATCCGGGTCGTCAGCATTCTGGGACGATTCCTAGAGCACAGCCGGTCGTACTGCTTCGAGAACGGCGGCGACCGCGAGGTCTGGATCGGATCCGCGGACCTCATGCACCGCAATCTTGATCGCCGGGTCGAAGCCCTCGTGCGGCTGGTCGATCCGAGTCAGGTCGCGCAGATGTACAGCCTCTTCGATCTGGCATTCGATCCAGGGACGTCGGCCTGGGACCTGGCTGGTGACGGCAGTTGGACGAGGCGGGTTGTCGACGAGGAGGGTGAGCCACTCATGGATTACCAAGAGGCCCTGATCGCTCGCTCCCGAGCCCTTTCCGGCTCCTGACTGAGCGGCTGCCAATCCCATGCAGATGTCCGATCGGACCCGGGTACACCGAGAGATCGAGCACAAGCTGAGAGTGTCCCCGGATTTCGTTATTCCAGACCTCGTCGCATCAGGGTCGGTGATCGCCGTTTCACCAGGAAGCACGTTTTCGATGTTGGCGGCCTATCACGACACGACCGACCTGAGGCTTTTTCGGTGGCGAGCGACCTTGCGTCGTCGGGAGGGGGGCACCGACGAGGGCTGGCACCTGAAGCTTCCGGTGACCGGAGCGGACCCGTCAACCCGCGACGAGATCCACATGCCCCTGTCAGCCGGTAGCCGGGGATTCGTTCCCGCCGAACTTGCCGACATTGTCTCGCCAATGGCACGCGGCGAACGACTGCAGCCGGTGGTGACAGTCCAGACCCTCCGCACGCCGATGGCCCTGCTTGATCCGGACGGTGTTCCATGCGCTGAACTCGTCGATGACCGGGTGACCGTGCTCGACCTCGCTGGGCAGATCATCGACTCCTTCCGCGAGATCGAAGTGGAGGCCCTCGACTCGCAGAACGACGAAGCACTGCGGGTACTCGACCGAGTACTTCAGACTCTCGTGGCCGCGGGAGCGCAGGTGAGTTCGGTCAGCAAGGCCGCGGCCGCCCTCGGTTCACTCGCAGCCGCGCCGGCCGACATCGTTGTCCCACCGATGCCTGGCCGAAAGGCAATGGCCACAGAGGTCCTTCGCACAGCTGTGGCGACCCACGCCCGGCACCTCGTGCTTTCCGATGTTGCCGTCCGAAGGAACCTGCCCGACTCCGTGCACCAACTCAGGGTTGCCGCACGGCGCCTGCGAAGCGTCCTGCAGAACTTCGAATCCCTTCTCGACCCGGAGTGGGCGCGCATCCTCGAGGATGAACTTGCGTGGCTCGCCAATGAAATGGGCGCCGTTCGCGACACCGAGGTCCTCATTGCTCGGCTCGATGCGCATGCCGAAGCCCTCGGAAGCGCCGATGCCCTCCTCGCACGATCGGTCATTGACTCGTCACTCAATCGGCGGCTGAGCGGGGCGCGATCTGGTGCCCTGGCAGCCCTTCGCAGCGAAAGACACGATCTGCTGCTTGACGACCTCGTGCAGACCGCCCGGGAGCCACGGTTTTCCTTGGAGGCTTACATGCCAAGTGAGATCGTCCTGCCCCGGCTCGTCGGACGCACCTGGCGACGACTGGTGACGTCAGTTCGCCGGCTCGAGCCCGACGGGGATAGCCGGGACTGGCACCGGGCCCGAATCAGGGCCAAGCGCGCCCGCTACGCCGTTGAGGCGGTTGTTCCGCTCTTCGGCGCCGATGCTCGACGCTTCGCCGAGCGACTTGAGATCATCACCGAGATTCTCGGCGACCATCAGGACGCCAGCGTTGCCCAGCGCGTTCTTCGTGAACTCACGGCCACGTCCACCGGAAGTGAAGGCACCACCTTCGCCCTCGGACGCCTGCACGAAATCGAGCGGACCAAGGAGCAGGAATGCCGCATCGCCTTTCTGGCGGCTTGGCCCGCCGCGATTCGGGCAGCCAAGCACTCGGGCCTGACCTGATCGCGGCGGGTATTCAACGATGAGCGCGGTACTCCAAGCCAGCGGTGTGGTGCTCCTTCGTCCCGGTCCGATGGGCACTGAGCTTCTCGTGATCCATCGCCCTCGGGAGGGTGACTGGTCCCTTCCGAAGGGGATGCGTCACCGGAATGAGCACCCCGTCGTGACGGCCGTCCGCGAGTGCGCTGAGGAGACCGGCTACCAGGTGACCGTGGGGGCTCCCCTTTCCCCCGTTGCATACGAGGCCTTCGGCCGTCCAAAGACCGTCGATTACTGGGTTGCCCAGGTCGCCTCTGAGGGCGAGCGCACCGATCGCGACGAGGTCGATGAACTGAAGTGGGCCACACCTGCTGAAGCGCGAACCATGATGGCCCACCCAGAAGACATCGTCCCGATCATCGACCAGGCCCTCGCCCGCCCCGTCACGTCACCGCTCGTCATCCTCCGCCATGCGCACGCCATCAAGCGTGGCAATTTCGGTGACGGACCCGATGCGCAACGACCCCTGTCGAGGAAGGGACGGACACAGGCCCGGTCGCTTGTGGCCGTCCTGTCCGCCTTCGGAATCGACCAGATCGTCTCCTCAGATGCCGAGCGCTGTTATCAGACGGTTCGTCGATACGCCAAGAGGACTTCACGTGAGGTGATTCGTGACCACAGCGTCAGCGAGGAAGGCTTCGAGCACGAGTCCGCCCTGACGGTACGACGGATTGAAGGTCTCGCCGGTGACCCAGCGGCCACCGTCCTGTGCAGCCACCGCCCAGTCCTCCCGACCATCATGGCGACCGTTGCCCGTTTCCTGGGTGCGGATCCCCAAGGGCCCGACTGGGAACCGCGGCTCTCCCCAGGTGAGCACCTGATCCTGCATCGGGAGTTTCGGGGTGATGGCTCAGTTCACCTGGTCGCCACGGAACGTCACCGGACTGAACCCACCTGAATCGGTCATGTCAATAGTGCGTTCAGCCTGTGAACATGTCGCCCTCCATGAGTCGCCACCGGGCCCTGCTGCGTCCAGCATGTGACTATGCGAGTCGCGGGACACCTGGCGATCGCCGTCGCCACCCTCGCACTCGCCGGATGCGGAACCCGCAGCGCGTACGTCTCCATCGACGGCTCCTCAACGGTCTTCCCCCTGTCGGCCATCGCAGCCGAGGACTTCCAGGTTCAGACGCCTGGGATCCAGGTCAAGGTCGGAGCATCGGGCACCGGCGGCGGATTCGAGAAGTTCTGTCGCGGCGAGATCGACGCAAACGATGCCTCCCGGCCCATCAAGGAGGAAGAGGCCAAAGCCTGCGCTGACGCCGGCATCGAATTCGCTCCCTTGACCATGGCCATCGACGCACTGACGGTGGTGGTTAATCCGGCCAACGACTGGGCGACCTGCCTGACGCTCGACCAACTGCGGTCAATGTGGGAACCGGGCTCCGAGATCTCCAGTTGGAGGCAGGTAGACCCGAGCTACCCGGACGTTCCCCTGCGGCTGTTTGGACCGGGGACTGACTCGGGGACCTTCGACTACTTCACCAAGGCCATCAATGGTGAGGAGGGCGCCAGCCGAACGGACTTCACCCCCACGGAGGATGACAACGTCATCGTCCAGGGGGTTTCCGGTAGCAGGGGCGGGCTCGGGTACTTCGGGTACACGTACTACGAGGAGAACGCCGATCGATTGAGGGCCGTCTCCATCGACTCAGGTAGCGGTTGCGTGTCCCCGAGTGCCGAGTCAGCTCAGGACGGTCGGTATAGCCCCCTGTCACGGCCCCTGTTCGTCTACGTGTCAGTCGCGGCGCTGAACCGGCCAGAGGTCCAATCCTTCTTCGACTTCTACGTCGCTAACGACCGGACTATCGCTGAAGGGGCCAGGTTCATTGCCCTGAACGAGCAGCAGAAGGAGCAACTCACGACGGACTTCGCCCGCCTGGTGGCCGCGGCCAATTCAATTGCCGGAAGCCCACCTACGGGAAATCGATCGGCGGCGGTCTCGTGAACTCCCTGCCGAACCCCGGGGTCTCCCTCGCTCGCGGCAGGCCCCGCTACGGCGAGCGAGTGATCAGCGGGATCCTGCTCGCGGCCGCCGCGGTCTCGATTCTCACCACCTTCGGCATCGTCATCTCGCTGCTTGTGCCGACCATCGAGTTCTTCACGGAAGTTCCCGTCCTTGACTTCCTACTGGGAACACAGTGGACACCGCTCTTCGCGGACGGCCAGTTCGGAGTGCTGCCCCTGGTGAGCGGGACCCTGGTCATCACCACGATCGCCGTGGTCGTGGCCATTCCCCTTGGCCTCGGCGCCGGCCTCTACCTATCCGAGTACGCATCGCCTCGCGCACGTTCACTGCTCAAGCCGACACTGGAGGTGCTCGCTGGGATCCCGACGGTCGTCTTCGGCTTCTTCGCCCTTGAGTTCGTCACCAGCGTGATCCTTGTGAAGGTCTTCCCAGACATCGAGGTCTTCAACGCCCTCTCTGCAGGACTCGTCATGGGAGCGATGATCATCCCGATGGTTGCCTCGCTGTCCGAGGACGCGATGTCCGCCGTGCCGGTAGGCCTTCGGGACGGTTCCTACGCCCTTGGCGCAAGCAAGAGGCAAACCTCCCTCGGGGTGGTCATTCCCGCCGCCCTGTCGGGAATTGTTGCCGCATTCGTCCTCGGCATTTCGCGGGCAATCGGCGAAACGATGATCGTCACCGTTGCAGCCGGCCTTGAGCCCAGAATGAGCGTGAATCCGTTGGAGGGCATGCAGACGATGACCTCGTATATCGCGGCAGCCGGGGCCGGGGACTTGTCAACGGGAAGCCTGGAATACCGCTCGATATTCGCCGTTGGCTTCCTGCTCTTCGCCATGACCTTTGCAATGAACATGGTGAGCATCCGGCTCGTTCGCCGATTCCGGCAGGTGTATCAATGACCCCTGATTCCGCAATAATCCTGTCGCCCGGGACACCGGATGGGCGGGGCCCGAGAAGTTCGCTTCACTCGGCTGGGGCGCCCTTCATGGACCGCGCCTTCCGCTGGGTCATCTTCAGTGCCCTTGGGATTGGAGTGCTCACCCTGGGCGTCCTTCTTGCCTACGTGACGATCAAGGGCTGGCCCCGGCTCAACCTCGCGCTGATAGCGAACATGCCCTCGATTCGGTTCCCCGAGCGAGCTGGCGCCCAATCAGCGATCACCGGGACGCTGTGGGTGGTCGCCTGCACGGCCCTCTTCGCCATCCCCACGGGCATCCTCGCCGCGCTCTACCTCGAGGAGTTCGCCAGGCCGCGAAGCCGCTTCCAGCGTCTCGTCGAGATCAACATCCAGAACCTCGCAGCCGTGCCTTCGATCGTCTACGGCATCCTCGGTCTCGGGCTATTTGTTCGAGCCCTGGCCCTCGGCCAGAGCGTGATCGCTGCTGCCCTGACCCTGGGACTGCTCGTGCTGCCGATCGTGATCATCGCCACTCGCGAGGCCCTGCGCGCGGTGCCGCGCAGCATCCGTGACGGCTCCCTCGCCCTTGGCGCGACCGAGTGGCAGACCGCCTACCGGCAGACCCTTCCGGCAGCGATACCCGGTATCGCCACCGGGGTAATTCTCGCGATCTCACGGGCCGTTGGCGAGGCCGCTCCGCTGTTGCTGATCGGCGCGGTCGCATTCATTACCTTCAATCCCGACGGAGTCCTCTCGGGTTATACAACCCTTCCCATTCAGATCTTCAACTGGACGAAGGACTCGCGGGAGGAATTTCAAATCCTGGCGTCCGCGACGATCGTCCTACTCCTGGTCGTCCTCCTTGCCCTGAACTTCACGGCGATCTGGATCCGCAATCGAACGCAGAGGCGGTGGTAGCCGTGAACGCGACAGTCTTCAACCTGGACGACCTGAGGGTCTACTACGGGGACTTCGAAGCCGTACGCAACGTGACCATGACGATTCACCAGAACGAGATCACGGCCTTCATCGGACCGAGCGGCTGCGGTAAATCCACCTTGCTGCGGTCCTTCAATCGCATGAACGACCTAATACCGGGAGCACGGGTGGAGGGGCTCCTCTCCTACCGGGGGACGGACATCTACCGCCCCGAAATCGATCCCATTGAAGTCCGACGCCGAATTGGCATGGTGTTCCAGAAGCCGAATGTCTTCCCCAAGTCCATCTACGACAACGTTGCCTACGGCCCCCGGGTCAACCACCTGAAGGTCAACCTCGACGATCTGGTGGAGGAATCCCTCACCCGCGCCGCCCTCTGGAACGAAGTGAAGGACAACCTGCGCAAGAGTGCCTACGCGCTTTCCGGCGGCCAGCAGCAGCGCCTGGTTATTGCGCGCTGTATCGCCGTCCGGCCCGAGGTCATCCTGATGGACGAGCCCTGTGCCTCGCTCGATCCGGTTGCAACCACCAAGATCGAGGACCTCATGAAGGCCCTTGCTGAGGACTACACGATCGTCATCGTGACTCACAACATGCAGCAGGCGGCACGTGTCTCAGATCGGACCGCGTTCTTCACCACGGACGTAGACGATGCCGGCATTCGCCACGGACGTCTGGTTGAGTACGGTCCAACACGACAGATCTTCAGTGCGCCAGCCGACAAGCGCACCGAGGACTACATCTCTGGTCGCTTCGGGTAGCGGCAGTAACAGGCTGGAGGGCCATGGGAAGGGCTTGGGGGATTTCGGCGCTGCTGGCTGCGGCCCTGGCCGCACCCCTCGTCGTCGGCTGCTCGCCAGGTGCAACTCCCCCGGCTTCATCACCCACGACGGTGAGCCCCGAGCCCGCGTTACCCACGTCCCCTCCCACGAGCGCCACCATTGAGCCAACCCCTTCGGCCAGCCCGCTCGACTCCGCCCTCGCCGCCACTACGGCACGCGGGACAGCGCGGATGTCAGTGCAGATCCTGACCGCAGCCGATGGCGTTGATCGGGAGATCACCGGCGAAGGGCTGGTCGACTTGGCGAAGGACCTATCGGATATTCGCTGGCAATCCGCTGCGGGCCCATCGCGGGAAATCACGACGGAGGATGGGTTCTTCGTCGAAGTCCAGCCGGACTCTTGGCTCTCGGTCGAACCCGGGCGCGAAACGCCGACATCCCAGGCGGGACTGCCACTCCGCGGGCTGCTCGCGCTCGAGGATCCGCGGTCGGCCGGTCAGGAAGATCTCGACGGCACCACCGCCGACCTGATCACCGGCTACCTACCTGCAGCAGGAAACACCGCAGGCATGGGGCTCAATGACATGGAATTGAGAGCCCTAGAGGACTATCCGCGGGCCCTGGTGTCGGTCACCGTCTGGGTTGATGACCAGGGGCTGATTCGGCAGGTCATGCGCACCCTTGAAGATGCGGGCCCGGTTGCCGCCACGACGATTGCGCGCCTCACTGAGTTCGGCGTCCCGGCACCGGTGTCTGCGCCTGCCAGCATCGCGGCCTCTGCGGCCTGATCGCCCTCAGCAGCCCTGAACCCGGTCTGCATCCCCCGTGACAACCGGCCTCAGGTGACCGTGACGGTGACCGGCCGTCGCGAGCCACCCCTGGCGAGCACCAGGCTGCAGTTTCCGGCCTCGAGGAGTTTGACCCGGCCACCCGCGACGACGCAAATCGACTTACTGCGGCTCACGGCCCGCGGCGTCCCACCGCGGAGGCCAACCCATGATCCGAGGCTGCGTAGCGAAATTGCCGTGCCTCGCCGCGCAGAGTGCGTCGCGACCACGATGGAATCAGAGGTAGCGGCCGGACCACTTCCCAAGGGACCGACGCCCTGCACGGTGTACGTCGTAGGCGTCCCTGCCTTGAGCCCAGCCACGACACACGCGTTCGAGGTCGTACGACAGGACGAACCGCCAGGCTGAGCCGTAACCGTCCACACCGTCGATCCCGCACCGGGCCCACTCGGCACGTTCCAGCTAATCGTCGATGTGCCGCGTGATGAGGTGGCCGTCACCCCAGTTGGCTGGCCCGGGGCGCTCGTCGCCACATCGGCGGCCTGCTGGATCCATGGGATGAACGTGCTGACTCGCGTGTAGAGCCCCGGGAAGGCCGCCGACGCGCACTCCACCCCATTGCTCGTCAAGCCAGCCAGGATGGGAACCCCGGCCACGTCCACAACAAGCGGGCCCCCGCTATCCCCCTGGCAGGTGTCGACCGACCCGTCCGGAAGCCCGCCACAGATGAGCATGGTGGAGTTGAATGACGGTCCATATTGACCACATGGGCCCCCGGGGCCGGAAAGCACCTGCACGGTGGCACGCAGGAGAGGGTCTGAGGATGGGCCATTCGTGCTGGTCGCTCCCCACCCGGAAATGAGCGCCGGCGTACCGGCGGCCGGCCAGTTGCCGGCGTCTTGCGCAACGGGGAGACCGATAACCCGGGCATCATTCGTTACGTCCACGGGCTTGACCAGTTGAATCAGTGCAATGTCATTGGCCAGAGAAACCGAGTCGTATCCGGGGTGGACGACAAGGCCGGAAGCAGAAATTGCCTTCGAGTCGGACGCAGCCGATGCCGTCGACACCCCCGTCCAGACCTTCACCGTTCCCGGGTCAACGCCACTCAGGCAATGGGCGGCCGTCAGCACGGTTGACGGCGAGATGAGCGAGCCGGAGCACATCTCGCGACGGTTGCCTGCACCGATGAGTACGAGGACCTGCCAGGGTGATTCTGCGATCGCGATGGGGGCTCCACCCACGACGGCCGGACGACCCTCGGGTGTCACAGCCGATACCGGTGATGCCATCAGCACCAGGGAAGCAGCGACCGTGGCCGCAGCGCAAACTCTTGACATCCTCATAGCTGAGCCGTCACTCCCTTTCCGAGGACGACGACGCCGCCGTCACTCACCGTGTAAAGATTGCGATCGCGCTCGAGATCCACACCGATCTGAGCCCCGTCTGGAACCGTCACGCCCTTGTCAAGGATGGCTCGGCGAATGACCGCATTACGCCCGATGCGCACCCCCGGCATCAGGACACTGCCCTCGACATAGGCGCCCGACTCGACCGAAACGCTTGATGCGATGACCGAGGTACGAACGTGGGCGCCCGAAATGATCGTCCCGGCACCGACCATGGATTCGTGGGCGTTGCCGCCCTCCACGAACTTCGCCGGCGGCAGCGGCGGGATATTGCTCAGGATCGGCCAGCGCCTGTTGTAGAGGTTGAAGATGGGGTGGACGGATACCAAGTCCATATGTGCGTCGTGGTAGCTGTCGAGCGTTCCGACGTCCCGCCAGTATCCGAGATCGCGCTCTGTCGCCCCGGGCACGACGTTCTGCGCGAAGTCGTAGACCTGCGCCTGGCCAGTGTCGGTGAGCATCGGGATGATGTTGGCGCCCATGTCGTGGATGGACGTCGAATCGCCTGCATCAACCCGCAAGGCTTCGATTAGAACATCCTTGGTGAAGACGTAGTTGCCCATCGACACGTAGCAGTGCCGGTCATCGCCTGGGATCGTCGGCGGGTCTGCGGGCTTCTCAACGAACTTGGTGATGCGCGCACCGTCGGGTGCTGTCTGGATGACGCCGAACTGGTGCGCTTCTTCCTTGAGCATGCGAATTCCAGCAACCGTGACACCGGCTCCCGAGTCGATGTGTGCCCGGATCATCTGCAGCGGGTCCATCCGATAGACGTGATCCGCCCCGAAGACAACCACGTAGTCAGGTGCCTCGTCGTAGACCAGGTTCAGGCTCTGGAAAATGGCATCCGCGCTGCCGGTGTACCAGCGGGGACCGAGCCGCTGCTGCGCTGGAACCGGGATCACGTAGTCCCCAAGCAGGGTTGGCATCCGCCAGGTAGTGGTCACGTGGCGGTCCAATGAATGCGACTTGTACTGGGTCAGAACGCACACCCTGCGCAGGCCCGCGTTAATGAGATTGGACAGGACGAAGTCGATGAGACGGTATGACCCGCCGAAGGGAACAGCAGGCTTGGCTCGATCAGCCGTCAACGGCATCAGCCTCTTGCCCTCGCCGCCAGCAAGTACCATCGCCAAGACGTGGGGATCCGTGCTCATCGACTCACCTCCCCATTTGGCGGCCCGTGGTCCGCTCACTCACCCTAGTATCGAATGAGTACGGAGATGGCCACTCGCAGCAATGGGTGCCTTGAGGCGGTCCCTATGCTCAGGCCGTGCGCATCGGGATGCTTACGCGGGAATGGCCACCGGCCGTCTACGGAGGTGCGGGCGTTCATGTTGAGCAATTGGTCGCCCAACTCAGGCCGCTCGTTGACGTGAGCGTGCACTGCTTCGGGGAGCCACGTCCCGACGCAACTGCCCATCCCATCCCGGCAGAACTTCGGGGGGCCAACCCGGCGATCCAGACCCTGGGCGTTGACCTGGAGATGGTGGTTGCGACATCCGATGTGGACCTCCTCCACTCCCATACCTGGTACGCCAACCTCGCGGGGCAGGTTGGTTCACTCCTCCATGAGGTGCCACATGTCATCACGGCGCACTCTTTGGAACCGCTGCGACCTTGGAAACACGAGCAACTCGGGGGCGGGTATCACGTCTCGTCCTGGGTTGAGCGGGTCTGCTACGCGGACGCGTCAGCGGTAATCGCGGTGAGTCACGGAATGAGATCCGATGTCCTCGCTGCCTATCCACTCGTCGATCCAGATCGCGTCCACGTCGTTCACAACGGCATCGACACCACGGTCTATCGGCCGGACCGACAGACCGATGCACTCGAGGAATTCGGCATCGATCCGGCTCGTTCCTATGTGCTCTTCGTCGGACGGATCACGCGTCAGAAAGGGCTCGTGCACCTTCTGCGCGCCGCAACCCAATTCGCCGATGACGTTGTGCTGGTGATGTGCGCCTCCTCCCCGGACACCGCAGAGATCGAGATTCAGACGGCAGACGCGATCGATGCCCTGCGCCGATCTCGGGGCCCGGACAGTGTCATCTGGATCGACCATCAGGTGCCACAACCGAAGCTCATTCAGTTGTTCAGCCACGCTTTGGCATTCACGTGC
>JAULZL010000005.1:0-2281 GCA_032117355.1 Candidatus Nanopelagicales bacterium | reverse complement strand
TGCGGGGTAACGCTCGGGCTACAGGGATCATTCCCGGCCTTCGGTCAGCCCGACTCCAGCGGCACGATGAGTTCTGGGCCGTTGTTTCGGACGCTGTTGACCGTCGTGGACACCGGAAAGGCCTCAAGCGCAATGGCATCGCCAAGGATCATGTCGAGGTCAAACTCATGATCTGGGTCCAGCCACGCTCCCCATTCGGCATGCGGAACGGTCAGTGGCATCCGGTCATGGATCCGTGCGACCGCCTCCGAGGCAGCCGTCGTCAGGACGGTGCAGGTAAGTCGCCAGCCTTCCGGATCTTCCACGGTCGGGTCCCGCCACCATTCGTAGAGGCCGGCCATCGGCAGAGACGCCCCGTCAGCAGGGCGGATGAAGAACGGCTGCTTTCGTGGTTTGCCCGAGGTGCCCAGCGGCAGATTCTCGCCCGTCGGTGTGTACCACTCGTAGTAGCCCGCGGCAGGGACCAGACAGCGACGCTTGGCGAAGGCACGACGGAAAGCGGGCTTCTCCGACACCGTTTCCGCTCGGGCATTGATCATCCGGGAGCCAATGGACGGATCCTTTGCCCAGACGGGCACCAGGCCCCAGCGTGCGATATCCAGGCTCCGGTGATGATCCTGATGGTCGATCACCACGTAGACCTTCTTGGTCGGGGCAACGTTGTAGTCGGGAAGCAGGGTCTCCTCGGGAACCATCGAGGCCTCGAACTCCTCGGCAAGGCCTCCGGGATCCTTCGTTGCCGCGTAGCGACCGCACATGATCGAAAGGTTAATGCGGTTACGCTGCTCCCGATGCCATCCTCTACGCTCACCGAGCCCGCTGAAGCCCTCTGGGCCGCGCCAACGGCGGATGGTCCGATTCGCGGGACGATCGGCGTACCGGGCTCGAAGTCAGCCACAAATCGGGCCCTCATCCTCGCTGCCCTGGCTGACGGTCCAAGCAGGGTCAGGGAAGCGCTCGACGCGCGAGACACGCGGCTGATGGTCGGTGCCCTGGTTTCCCTGGGGGTCGAGGCGGTCATCCGTCACGATGCGCGGGACGGCAATGCCACCGTCGACATCATTCCCGGGCAGTTGCGAGGTCCAGCGACCATCGACGTTGGCCTGGCCGGCACGGTCATGCGGTTCGTTCCGCCGGTGGCATCCCTCGCCGCGGGTGACATCCACTTCGACGGCGATGCCGGAGCCCGCGAGCGGCCGATGGCGGCAATTCTCGACGCCTTGCGGGCCATCGGCGTCTCCATCACGGGTCACGGCGCACGTGCGAATCGGCTGCCCTTCACCGTGCACGGATCAGGTCGAGTCGCCGGTGGCGAGGTTCACCTTGATGCGTCTGCCTCGAGCCAATTCGTGTCCGCCCTCCTGCTCTCCGGGGCCCGGTTCGAGAGTGGATTGACCGTCCGGCACACCGGGCAGAGCATCCCGAGCCAACCGCATATCGACATGACCATTCAGATGCTTGCCGAGCACGGGGTTGGGGTTGAGATCCCGTCACCCAACACCTGGCGGATTGATCCGCAGCCCATTCGGCCGATTGATCGGTTGATCGAACCTGACTTGTCGAATGCCGCGCCCTTCCTGGCCGCCGCGATGGTTTCGCAGGGTGAGGTCACCATCCTGGATTGGCCCACCACCACGACTCAGCCAGGCGATGACCTGCGCGACCTGCTGCAGCGAATGGGCGCAGTCGTCTCCCGTTCCGGAGGCAACCTGACGGTCTCCATGCACCAACAGATCACCGGGATTGATGCGGATCTGCACGATGTCGGTGAACTGACCCCGACCATCGCCGCACTCGCCGCACTCGCGGACTCGCCGACCCAACTGCGCGGCATCGCGCATCTGCGCGGTCACGAGACCGATCGACTGGCCGCGCTGGTAACGGAGATCAACGGCCTCGGTGGCCAGGCGGCCGAGACCGCCGACGGCCTGACAATCCACCCAAGGCCAATGCGCGGTGGCGACTTCGCGAGTTACCACGATCACCGGATGGCAACCGCGGGCGCGATCATCGGGCTTCGGGTGCCAGGCGTCCGCGTCGAGAACATCCAGACCACCGCCAAGACCCTGCCCGGATTCACCGATCGATGGTCGGCCCTCGTGCACGGGAGCAGTACTCACTTCCCTGAAAGCAATACTCAGTGACCCGTCGGCATGACCGACTCGATGAGGACGATGTCCGCGTCCGGCCAGGCAAGGGCAAGTCACGGCCCCGCTCCAAGGATCGTCCCGCCCATGAAGCCGCCCTCAGCGGGACGGTGATCGCCGTGGACCGAGGTCGC
>JAULZL010000004.1:0-2552 GCA_032117355.1 Candidatus Nanopelagicales bacterium | reverse complement strand
CGGGGTGACATGTGTCAAGGTGTGGATGCCGATGGAGGTGCTGATGGGTGTGGATTGAGGTTTCGACCACCGCCGAAGGCCGCCATGGTCCCGTGGGAGCAGCGCTGCGGAGGGGCGCGCGCCCCAAGCGCTGACGCTTGGGGGCGCTTTCGCTGACGGGTCGCTGACGCCCGAATGGTACGCTGTGCGTGCGACCGGAATGACGGGATCGCGACGATATTTCCATTTGCCCGAGGGCAGGAACATGTTCAAATTCGGTGTTAGACATTTCTCAGGCTTCGTACTGATTTTTGCCGGCGCTCTGGGTGGTTGCCGAGAATCGCCCACTGCTCCGTTTGCTGATTCGGCAATGCCCGAATTCGCGCGTACCATTTCGAAAAATGAAGGCGCGCGCCACGTTACAACGCTCTCCGTACGCATGGTGACCTACGCGGAGAATGGGACCTCGTCCGTGCAAATGGCGAAGGGATCACTACGCGGTGAGGTATTGGGTGGAGCAGAGAAAGCGCATGGGGAACTCGTCGCCGCGGGGCGCTCCTCTGGCTTTTCTCTCTCGGTAATACGTGGCAATTGGCGGCTTCACGATCGCACAGAGGAGATGCGGGACTCAACCGGTGCTCGTTGGACGATAAACACCCGAGTGTCAAAGGACGGTCGCCAGGTCCATACTGATGTGCTGAGGGAGGGTGTTGTTACGAGAACGTTTGACGACGTGTATTCGGCGGCGGTGAACGGTGTGCTTCTCTTGTCTCGGCAGACGCTTCACGCAAACGGTAAAGCGTCTATACTCGTCGAGACTGTAGTTAACGATATGCGAGAAGACTCTGAGTTTTCACCAGCACTGTACCGGGCCATAGCACGGTCAGGGAGGTCGGAGCACGGCGTATTGCGGAGCAGCGCCGTTGCCAGTACCCCGTCTCCTTTCGTGGCAAGCGATGACGGCGGGGGTTCGACTTGGTGCTTCTACCTTGCCACGAAGTTTGCGGCAGAGATGTTGCTTATCGTACCCGTGTGCTCGACCGCGGCTATTCCAGTTGGCGCCATCGCGTGCTTCGGTGTAATCACAGACGCGATCGACACTTATCATGACTGGTTGGAAGACTGTGCGCCGAAAAAAAAGTAAGCAGGTTATTCCGGAGTCCTCATGCAGCTTCCCAACGACAGGGTGACAGAAATGCATGTCTCAATCAAGCTGGTACTATTTGTGGGTTCCCTCCTCGCCCTCCTAGCGATTGGATGGGTATCGATTCGCGGACGTCCGATGCGCCGCCCTGATCTCGCAGCAGGCGCTTGGCTTGCCACGGGGTTTGCTGCGATGTCGTCTGCTGACTTGCTGGGCGTTCGCGAAGGTATGACGCTTTACGTGCTTGGCTTTGGAGGACTTGTGGCTCTGGTTATCGGCGCCTACAAACTTTTCGCTTATCGGAGTTCCCTCAGGGATCGCTGAGCAGGTCGCAGTTTTTGTGAATTTGCCACAGCAAGGGGGTAGAGGAGCCGTGTACAGGGTTGTAGCCCTATACACGGCTCCGGTTTTTTCGGAACCTTTCAATGAAAATGAGGCGTTCGAGCGAACAGTGCGTCGACCTGAGCCGTCGTTTGGAAATGCCTATCGCGATGACTCGGCGTATCGTCCCATTGATCATGACCATCGGCTGCGCGACGTACAACCTCGTGCGATGGCAATGCCTCATACCGTTCTGAACTTGGGCCGGAGGCAGCGTCCTGCTAGCGTCCGAGCACGATGTCGATGCTGACCAGGATCTGGCCGAGGTGCTTCGGACCGAGCTTGCCAATGCGTTCCGTCAGGGAGCCCCGATCCACCGCGAACAGTTGCGACGCGTTCGCGACCGAGTCCTGCGGCAGCCCGGCCGCCTTGGCGGTGAGCAGCGTATTGCCGGGCGCGTCGGCCCAGGTCAGGTTGCTGGTCAGCGGCACACACACGACCGTCCGCAGACGACTGCGATTCAAGGGGTTCCCCTGCACCACCACCACGGGCCGACGGACGCCTGCGGCCGAGCCCCCAGGCATTGGCAGTTCGGCCCACCAGAGCTCCCCCTGCTCGACCTCTACCACTCGACGCGCGCCAGCACGGACTGCGCCGCGGCGCGGACGAACGCATCGGGGGTCGCGTCGAGCTGATCGACCACCTGATTCATCGCCGCGGTCACCTCGTCCGGCGCATGCCGATCGAGGTATTCCGCCAGCGCTTCGGCGTACAACTGGCTGCGCGACTTCTGGGCCCGTTTGGCCTGGCGTTCGGCCGCATGGAAGACGGCATCCGGGAGCGAGATGGCGGTTTTCATACCAATAGTATAACCCTGAGGTCCGCCACGAACAAGACGGACGACGTTCGTGACGTCCAGGCCGGCGGGTTCCGCTCTGCGCGGTCGTGACGGCCTGCTCGTCGGATGGACGGGCGATCGTGCAACAACCGGTCGAGCCGAGGTGCACGCCGCTCCCGAATGCGTCACCCGAATCGGTCGGGATTGTGCCGGCGACGCCGGATTTCAAATGCACACCGCCGTGTGGGAGAGCCCCTTCGGGTCCCCGAG
>JAULZL010000003.1:0-2714 GCA_032117355.1 Candidatus Nanopelagicales bacterium | reverse complement strand
CGGTTTGCATCGCCAAGACCCAGTACTCGTTCTCGACGGATCCGGCCCTGCGTGGGGCCCCGGTACGGCACAGTGTGAACATCCGGCAGGTCCGGCTGTGCGCTGGAGCGGAGTTCATCGTCCTGGTGTGCGGGGATGTCATGACGATGCCCGGCCTGCCGCGGCATCCGTCAAGTGAACGCATTGACCTCGTTGACGGCTGTGTCACGGGATTGTTCTGAGAGGGAGTCATGGGCACATTGATCGAGTTGCTGAGGTCGCCGGGAGTCGTCGTGGGCGACGGTGCGATGGGGACGATGCTCCAGGAGTCCGGGCTGGACGATGGCGGCTCGCCCGAACTGTGGAATGTCGAGCACCCCGATCGGGTGGCGGCCATCCTTGAGGCCTACGCCGAGTCCGGGTCGCAACTGCTGACGACGAATACCTTCGGTGGAAGCCGTCCGCGCCTGCAGATGCACGACCTGCAGGATCGCGTCCACGAGTTGAACAAGGCCGGCGCGCAGGTGGCCCGCGGGGTCGCCGATCGGCGCGAAGGCGTCTTCGTCCTCGGTGATGTCGGTCCCTCGGGGGATCTGATGGACCCGATGGGCACCCTGACGGTCGACGGTGCCATCGAGTTGTTCAGTGAGCAAATCAGCGGCTTGGTTGACGGTGGGGTCGACGGCATCCTGATCGAGACGATGAGCGACCTGTCGGAGGTGGAGTCCGCCATCCGCGCGGCCCAGGTTGTCGCGCCCGGCCTGCCGATCATCGCGACCCTGAGCTTCGACACGAACCTGCGCACGATGATGGGGGTCAAGCCTGCAACCGCGGTGAGCACGATCGGAGCGCTCGGCGCAACGGCTGTCGGCGCGAACTGCGGTCGTGGCACTGATGAGATGCGGATCATCGCCACCGAGATGGCCCAGGCACGCACCGGTGACCTGCTGCTCATCACCCAGTCCAACGCCGGGCTCCCTCGTCTGCAGGGGGATGTCTTCGTCTACGACGGGACGCCGGAGGAATTGGCGCGATTCTCCGTTGAGATGCGCGAACTTGGTATCGACATCATCGGTGCCTGCTGCGGATCGACGCCGGATCACATCCGGGCAATGCGTGCTGCCCTCGGCTGAGCACGAGGTCACTCCTGGCAGTCACGACTTCCGAAGGAGCAAGGTCTATGAGATCCATGGATTCGACAGTCGTCAGCGCCGAATGCATTGAGGAGTTCCGGCAGTGCGGTGCGACCGTGGTGAGGGGCCTGTTCGATTCGGACGAGGTGGCGTTGGTCGAGCGCGGGATCGAAAGGAACCTCGCTGATCCAGGCCCGATGTTCAAGGTGGCCAGCACGGCCGATGACCCGGGCAGGTTCGTCGAGGACTTCTGCAACTGGCAGCGAATCGAGGAGTTTCGTCTGGTTGCCTTCGAATCCCGGGCTGCGGACGTGGCGGGCGCCCTGATGGGATCAGCCAGCGTGCGGCTCTTCCATGACCACATGCTGGTCAAGGAACCAGGGACTCGGCAGTCGACCCCGTGGCATCAAGATCAGCCCTACTACAACGTCGACGGGTTCGATAACTGCTCGATGTGGATGCCGGTGGATCCGGTCGCGGCCGAGTCCACCCTGGAATTCCTCGCCGGATCCCACCTGCGGGGATGGCTGATGCCTCGGTCCTTCATGGACAACCAGGCAAAGTGGTTCCCGGAGGGGTCACTAGCCGAGCTGCCGGATATCGAAGCCAACCGCGAGGATCACGACATCCTTGGCTGGGCCCTGCAGCCTGGTGATGCCGTTTTCTTCCACATGCTGACGCTGCACCATGCCTATGGCGTGCCGGGAAGTAATCGCCGACGGGCGTTCTCGCTGCGCTTCCTCGGCGATGACATGGTGCACGCACCCAGGCCGTGGGTAACCTCACCCAACTTCGACGGCCTCGACCTGCAGATCCCGGCCGGGTCCCCGATGGAGCACGAGCTCTTTCCGATCCTGCGTCAGCCCGCCTGACATCGAGTTTCGGATGGGCGCTGATGGGCTGCGATTCCAGGGCATCCGCCCGCAGGCCTTCGAGTTCTACGCCTCTCTCGCGGCAAACAACAGTCGGCCCTGGTGGGCCGAGCACAAGGGCGAGTATGAGCGATTCGTCAAGGAGCCGCTGACAGCACTGTTCACCGAGCTCTCGGATGAGTTCGGGGAGGGCCACCTGTATCGGCCCTATCGGGACACCAGGTTCAGCAAGGACAAGACACCCCTGAAGGATCACCAGGGTGGCCTCGTCGCGATTGAGGACTCGGTTGGCTACTACCTGCAGGTCTCAGCTGCGGGGGTCATGGTGGCCG
This sequence comes from Candidatus Nanopelagicales bacterium, assembly GCA_032117355.1. Lineage (GTDB taxonomy): Bacteria > Actinomycetota > Actinomycetes > S36-B12 > S36-B12 > REEB460. The sequence goes on along the minus strand of JAULZL010000003.1, from coordinate 398 downwards.
GCGGCTGGTACGCGCCGCAGGGTCGGCAGATCGAGAGGTATCGCAATGCTGTCGACGGCCCACGTGGGCCGGAACTCCAGCGGATTCTCGCCGGACTGCCCAGAGCCTTTGCCATCGAAGGCCAACCGCTGAAGACCCGACCACGTGGCTTCGATGCAGACCATCCGCGCATTGACCTGCTTCGCAATCGAGCCTTGACCGTTGCGCGTACCCATCCAGCTGCGGACTGGCAGGGAACCAGGAAGGGGCTGACGACCATTCGGTCGGATTGGCGTGCGATGCGACCGCTGCTGGAGTGGCTTGCTGACAATGTCGGTCCCGGGGCGGATCCGGCGGACGGCTGATGGCTGACAGCTGACGTTCATCGGTCGGCGCGCGGCGCCAATGCCCAGTGTCAG
>JAULZL010000002.1:0-2335 GCA_032117355.1 Candidatus Nanopelagicales bacterium | reverse complement strand
CGACTGCCGAACGAGTGCATTTGCTCTGCCGGTTGCGGATGGCCCGCTGACTCGGGTGGCCTCAGGCCCTGGCCCAGTCCAGTGGACACTCACGGAGGACAGCTACTACCCGGGTGAAAAGCCCACGCACGTCTACCCAGGTCAGGTCTACTTCACGGCAGCGCAAGGTCGTTACCCGGATTCGCTCAAGCAGATGGGGTTCGTGGAGATCGCTCTCGGCGAAATGGTCGGTTCGGGCATTCGGTCGTTCAAGGTGCCTGCCTCGTGGCAGACACCCGTGAATCCCTACATCGGTGAGATTCGGCTTTTCCCGCTCGGCGCCAAACTGCCCGCAGACTTTATTCCCGCTGACGGCCGCACAGTCTCGTCGGCGACACCTCTCGGAAACTTGTTGGTATCGGAGGGTTTCCCCGAGGTCAATGGGACAGTTGTGCTTCCGAAGCTCGCCCCAGTTGACGCCTACCAGTGGGCCATCGCAGCCCGAGGCGTGTTCCCCGCCGGTTGATACGCGCGGCCCCAGTTTCGGCCTCTCACGTCAAGGGGTCGAGGTCCCCTCTCCGACAATGTCAACATGGTGAGCGGCCACAGTGCGGCGACCACGAATAAGGTAACGGGGGGCTCCTACAGAATCCATTCTCGGTGAAGAACCCGGTTAAGGACTGGTCGCGCGGCAACGGGATGGTGTTCACGGATAGTTCCTGCTTCGTCCCGACGCCAGTTGTTCCTATTGACGGCCAGGCCATTAATCCCCAGGTGAATGTCGTCATGGCGCTTGAAAATTCTGCCACGGCCGGCACCTCAGAAACGCAAATCGGCACGGTTCAGCGGACGATGCTCAGCGTGCGGAGATGCGAGCCGGGTAGTGCCGTCGGCTGATTCGAGACCCTCCGATGTGGAGGTCCTCGCTTCGTCTGACGAGCATCCGTTCATGCCTTCAGTTCAGGAATGGTTCGATGTTCAGTCCGAGACCAAGGCGCACTGGTCACCCTCATCGGGCTCGCGGTAGGCGTCAAGAACGACAGGCCGAACTGGTGGGGCGGTCAGGCGTTGAGGTGACCGGGAGTGCAACGGTCTCGGGACGATTCGAAGGGGAGAGTTATCCATGGAGTCAGAGCTCGAACGGCTTTGCCGGCGTTCAGCAGTCCTCTCCCTCAAGCGTCTATCTCGTCGCGCTGACGCCGGCGGGCCAAGACGGCGAAAAGACCATTTTCACGCTGACGCCGACCATGACAGTCGACGGTTCGCAGATCGCGATGCATCCCATCCGAGTGGGGTTCGAGGCTGACTTCTACGAGCGGGACGGCTTCCCGGAAACACAGTTCATGAGCAACGTGCAGTGGAGGATGAGCGATGGCGCAGGGGCGCTTCTGTCGTGCGACAGCGCGATCAGCACCAGTCTGGATACGCCTAAGGGCAGGATTTGGTACCGAGTCGTCTCCCAATGCGACCAGAGTTCGTATCAGGGAACGGCCTTTGTGCTGATGCTGGTCTGAAGGTCATATGAGCTTAATATTCGGATCCTTTTGGGGCAGCGCGAGAGAGCAAACCTTCGGGCTTCCCGACGATGAGATGTCGATCCGAAGGCGCCATTCCTTGTAATTGGACGAGTCGTTGAGACGCGTCGCCGTGTACTTTAAAACGCCGTCGTCCCAGGTCCGCGTCTCACCAACTGCATCTTTAGAGTAGAAGCAGCCGAGGATGACTGACGTTCCGTCGGTGCTCTGCTGCTGGTACAGGCGCAATTCGGGGGTGCCGACGGCGGGATTGTTTGCGGCCACCAGCATCCGCAACTGTGGATTGGGCGCCAGAACGTCTGCGGCTACATCACCCCAGTTGGTCACTTTCGTCGAGTCGTAGCCCTGGCCGCACGCCGTGACGCCACCGATGATTGGCCCTTGCCGATCAAAGGACTGCTGCTTCGTCCACTTCACATCGATGGCGTAAGTCGACGTGGTGTTATTGACGATGCAGATGCGGGAGCCGCGAATTGCTCCTCCTGCGGGCTGGCTTTCGGCAGCCGGGTCAGCTGCGGAAGCAGGAGATGCCGCTTCACCGGCGGGTGCTGGACTTGCCGCCTGCCTACTCTGCTGAGCCTGGCCACAGGCGGCAAGGACGAACGCCGCGCAGGCGATCGCGGTGATGGAGCCAACGATTGTTCGCACAGTAACTCCAATGCGCGGTCGGGTCATTTCTGTCCTTGACAGTAACGACAATGAATGGGCCCGAAACCCTGCTGAGTACCCCCACATGTGGGGGGCGACGAGGTCAATTCAACAAGCCGGACGACATTCGCTCGAGTTGTCGACCAGCGTGCTCAGATGTACGCGTCTGAAAT
>JAULZL010000001.1:0-1944 GCA_032117355.1 Candidatus Nanopelagicales bacterium | reverse complement strand
GCCTTATGCGAGCGCCACCGAAGCGGACTTCGAGCACTTCAAAGCCGCGGTGCCTCCCGGCTGGCGACGCGACGTGTCTCCCTCATCGAACGTCACGGTGGACACGTGATCCGCGCGTCAGGATCGAGCGCAGTCATCACGACAGAAGCACGTCAGGAGGGGTCAACGCGATGCCGAGGGTCAGGCTTGGCAGTTTGTCCCCTGCGCGTGTCCCTACTGCGGCACGCTCGGCCAGCAGTGCGATGACCACCTGTTGATCAACATCGACGTCACGTTCGGCGAGGTCTGGGGACCGGCCTCCGGTCTCTTCCGGGAATTTGTGCATCGCGACGAGGACGGCGAAACTCTCTCGCGGACGCTCGCCTTCCTGAGCGCCTGCGAGGTCGTCGCCGTCTGCGTCGACCACTACGCCGAGGGCGGACCTGACCGGATGCACTTTTCTGGGCCACCCGATTTGAGAGTCCGGGTGGGTGCTGTGGATTATGTTTATGGGTTCGGGTTGTGCGTGGACGCAAGCTCCGGGTGGAGGGAAGGCCCGGCTTGGCGGGCCTGACCGGAACCCGGAGCTTGCTTGAGCCGTTGGGCGCGCACCTCGGAGTGAGGTGGACCCCGATCGTTAGACAGCGGATCGGGTAAAATAAGTTAAGTGAGAGGAGGGGGTGCAGGGGGAGGAGCTTTGCTCCTCACCCGCCCCGACTGGGTTGTTGAGGGATGAGCGCATGGGGTTCAAGCGCTGAGGGCGACTGGAAGGTCGCGGCGGTAGACTTCCATCGGCGTGGCATCGCGGCCGAGGGAGCTGTGCGGTCGGCGGTCGTTGTAGAAGCGGAAGAAGGCGGCGAGGTTGGTCTCGGCCTCGATCTGGGAGGTGTAGCTCCTGAGGTAGACCTCCTCGTACTTGACGGTGCGCCACAGCCGTTCGACGAAGACGTTGTCGAGGGCGCGACCCTTGCCGTCCATGGAGAGCTTCACTCCAGCGGCGAGCAGCGGCTGGGTAAACTCGGCGGAGGTAAACTGGCTGCCCTGGTCGGTGTTGAAGATCTCCGGGGCGCCGTGCTCGGCCATCGCCCGCTGCACCGCTCGCGCGCAGAAGCCGGCGTCGAGGGTGTTCGACAGCTCCCAGGCGAGGACCGCCCGGCTATACCAGTCGATCACCGCGCAGAGGTAGATGAAGCCGCCGCGGATCGGCACGTAGGTGATGTCCGTCGCCCAGACCTGATTCGGGCGATCAATCACGAGCCGACGGAGCAGATACCGGAAGATCGGGTTGGCGGGATGCTTCCGGGAGAGGTTCGGCTTCCGGTAGATCGCCTCCAGGCCCATCAAGCGCATCAGCCGCCGCACCCGCTTGCGATTCACGTTGTAACCTTGCCGACGCAGCCAGCTCGCCATCTGCCGCGAGCCGAAGCAGGGATACGCCAGATACGTCTCATCGATCACCCGCATCAGGTGCAGGTTCTCGTCGGACTCCGGCACCGGCCGGTGGTAGTAGCTGGCCCGCGGCAGCGCGAGCAGCTCGCACTGCCGGGTGACCGACAGCTTCGGATGACCAGGTTCGATCATGCGGCGGCGCTCCTCAACGGTCGAGCTGACCAACTTTTTTTTTGAGCCACTCCAGCTCCATCTTCAACCGGCCGATTTCCTCGTAGAGTTCCTTCTCGCGCTCCTTCGCCGCCGCGGCGTCCGCGTCCGGCTTGCCCGCAAACACCTCCGGCAGCCGCACCGCGGCTTCCTTCTTCCACTGGCTCACCTGCACCGGATGCACGCCGTGCTTGGCGGCGATCGTGTGGACCGGCTCGATGCCCTTCAGGGCATCAAGTCCGACCTGCGCTTTGAACTGGGCACTGTGCTGACGACGTTTCTTCGACATGGGGATCGTTCTCCTGATTGTGGGTTAACGATCCGCGGTGTCCAACTTTCGGGGTCCACCTCATCCCGCAAACGTAC